>JAFGXK010000220.1 GCA_016936695.1 Bacteroidales bacterium
AGTAAGAGCTGGCAGCCAGACCTGGACTCTCTTGAAAAAGAAGATCTGAGCAGGGTGAAGCTCATGTGGACCAACTACCCGAACATGCCCACCGGAGTAAGGGGATCCGCAG
The DNA here is from genome assembly GCA_016936695.1 of Bacteroidales bacterium. Classification (GTDB taxonomy): domain Bacteria; phylum Bacteroidota; class Bacteroidia; order Bacteroidales; family VadinHA17; genus LD21. Next base: position 113 of record JAFGXK010000220.1, read on the forward strand.
CGCTTTTTGACAGACTCGTCTCTTTTGCCCTTGAGCATAACATCCTTCTCATAAACGACAATCCCTACAGCTTTATACTCAACAACGACTACCTCAGCCTGCTTTCGGCAAAAGGAGCCATGGAAACCGCTCTGGAACTGAATTCCCTCAGCAAGTCACACAACATGGCCGGCTGGAGGATAGGCATGGTTGCCGGGAACAGTGAGTACATCAGGACAATTCTCAAGGTGAAGAGCAACATGGATTCGGGGATGTTCCTGCCGATGCAGCTGGCAGCAGCCGCGGCCCTTCACAACCATGAATCATGGTACGATACGGTCAACCTTACCTACAGGGAAAGACGCAGAACCGCCGAGTCGGTAATGGAGCTGCTGGATTGCAGATTCAGCTCTGAACAGACAGGCCTGTTTCTCTGGGGCCGGATCCCCGAAAACATAATAAACTGTGAAGCATTTGTCGAGGAAATCCTTCAGAAAGCCCATGTCTTCCTTACTCCAGGATTCATTTTCGGAAGCCGGGGTGAAAGGTATATTCGCATATCCTTGTGTGCTGACAATAAAAGGCTGGTGGAGGCAAAGAGAAGAATAGTACAGCTGAAATTATAAAAACAAAAAAATTACATTTGCCTGCTCAATAATACGAATAACGAAACGCAAATCACAAATCACAAATCACGAATCACAAATCACAGATCGCTAAATGACAATAGCAATAGTAGGAATCGGGCTCATAGGGGGTTCGCTGATGATTGACCTCAGGAAAAGAGGCTTTGCAGACATGATAATAGGTGTTGAATCAAATCTCCAGCACAGAAACATAGCGCAGCTTTGCGGGCTTGTTGATGAGACGGATACCCTTGAGAATGCAGTTGACAGAAGTGACCTGATAATTTTAAGCACGCCCGTCGATACCATCTGGAAGATGCTTCCGGGAATCCTTGACAGGATTGAGGGGACAACAAAAGTGGTTACCGACATGGGGTCGACAAAGGGAAAGATAGGCAGAGTGGTAAGGGATCACCCCGGCAGAGGCCGTTATGTAGCGCTTCATCCAATGGCCGGAACCGAATTTTCGGGACCGCTTGCAGCCATCGGAAAGCTATTCGATTACAAGAATGCTATTATCTGCGACCGCGAACTCAGCGATAAGGATGCCCTCGATCTGGCTGAAAAGATGCTCGATGTCCTGAACATGAACAAGGTCAATATGAACTCACGCGATCATGACGTCCATGTTGCATATGTCTCACACATCTCCCACATAACATCTTTCTCGCTTGCCCTTAGTGTACTGGATAAGGAAAAGGAAGAGAAGAACATAACAACACTGGCCAGCGGAGGTTTTGACAGCACTGTCAGACTTGCAAAAAGCAATGCCGAAACGTGGGCTCCTATCTTTCTAGAGAATTCCAGATCAGTAATCGCGGTCATAGACAATTATATTGAAAAAATGAACCTGTTCCGGAAACTGATAGCCGAAAATGACAAGGAAGGTCTTAAAGGACTAATGGAAGAAGCAAACAAAATAAAGAGAATATTACATTAATACCTGATATTATGGTACTTGAACTGAAGAGATTTCTGGCAAATGAATGGAAAGGTTACAAGGGAAGGCCTTTCCTGATCTCTGGTCCCTGCAGCGCTGAAAGCGAGGAACAGGTTATGGCAACTGCCGCCGAACTTGCCCAGATACCGGAAGTGAGCGTGTTTCGTGCGGGAATATGGAAACCGAGAACCCGTCCCAACTCGTTCGAGGGGGTCGGTTCGGAAGGTCTCAAGTGGCTGAGAACCGTTAAGCAAGAGACGGGACTGATGGTAGGGACGGAGGTTGCGAATGAGAAGCATGTATATGAGGCTCTGAAATATGGCGTCGATCTTCTATGGATAGGAGCCCGGACCTCGGTTAATCCGTTTACTGTTCAGGAGATCTCTGATGCTCTGAAGGGTGTCGATGTGATGGTGCTGGTAAAGAATCCTATAAACCCCGACCTTGAATTGTGGATAGGAGCTATTGAAAGAATTGCAAGGGCAGGGATCACAAAGCTGGGAGCCATTCACCGTGGTTTTTCGACCTATGAAAAAACGATTTACAGGAATCAGCCGAACTGGCAGCTTCCCATAGAACTGCGCAGAAGGATACCTGATATTCCTATAATCTGCGACCCGAGTCACATGTCAGGAAAAAGGGAATATCTCTTCGAACTATCCCAGAAGGCAATGGACCTTAACTTCGATGGGCTTATGCTTGAGTCGCATACAGATCCCGATCATGCCCTCAGCGATGCGGCCCAGCAGATCACCCCCGGTGAGCTTAAGGAGCTTCTCAGCAGACTGATTCTAAGGAGTCCTGTTGCCTCCGATCCGAAGCTTCTCGACATACTGGGTGAACTCCGTCAGCAGATAGACGTTTTCGATGATGCCCTTCTTGATATCCTTGAAAAGAGAATGAAGGTAGCTGAAACCATCGGACAGTATAAAAAGGACAATAATATTACTATCTTGCAGCCAACGCGCTGGGATGAGATTATCCGTAAAGTGGTGGTCCACGGCCAGGTCAAGGGACTTAGCAGTGGAATGATCGACACCATATTCAAGGCCATTCATCAGGAATCTATAAACCACCAGATGAGGATCATGAATAACGGGATAGACACGCCGGCCGAAACCAGCTAAGAAACCTCTTTTCATGGAAAGATCCGTTGAGCCCTCTTTTTTAACAGGCGAAGTCAAAGCTCCGCCATCAAAAAGCATGACACAGAGGGCAATTGCCGCTGCCCTTCTGGCAGAAGGTGAAAGCCTCATTATTAATCCTTCATACTGCGATGATTCACTTGCCGCAATGAGTATCGCGGTAAGTCTTGGCTCGAGAGTGGAACCCGGACCAGACTCGATGAAGATTACAGGAACGAGAGAGTTGAAGGAAACTAAGCTTAACTGCGGGGAATCAGGGCTGGCCATCAGGCTGTTTTCTCCCGTAGCTTCCCTTTTTGATGCTGAAACAACGGTAACAGGGGCCGGATCACTGAAAAGAAGGCCGATGACCATGATAGAGGAAGCCCTGAGACAGTTAGGAGTGGAATGCACCACCACAAATGGGCTGCTTCCTTTAACAATAAGAGGTCCGCTCAGGGGAGGAGAATGTGATATTGACGGCTCAATAAGCTCCCAGTTGCTTACCGGGCTGCTTATGTCACTGCCGGTTACAAAAAATGACTCACTTGTCAGGGTCAGAAATCTCAGAAGCAAGCCCTATATCGATATGACGCTTGAAGTGCTGAGGGACTTCGGAATAGAGGTTTCAAATGAAAACTACGAGCTGTTCAGGATTCCCGGCCGGCAGAAATATGTTGCCCGTACATGGGAGGTTGAAAGCGACTGGAGCGGAGGGGCATTCCTGCTCATTGCCGGAGCCATAAATGGTAATATTAAGGTAAGTGGTCTGCGAACCGGCAGTTACCAGAGCGATGCTGCAGTCCTGCAAGTCCTCCGAAATGCCGGTGCAGCCATGAAAATTACAGGGGATACTGTTGAAATCTCAAAATCAGACCTGAAGGCATTTAAGTTTGATGCCACTGAAGCTCCTGACCTCTTTCCCCCTCTTGTAGCCCTGGCAGCATATTGCCATGGAACATCCACTATCAGGGGAGCATCGAGGCTAATTCATAAGGAGAGCGACAGAGCTGCCGCTCTTATCAGCGAGTTTGAAAAAATGGGAATCAGAGTGGAAGCCGTTGACGACAGTCTGGCAGTCACAGGCGGCAAGGTCACGGGAGCCAGGGTAAATTCGCATGAGGACCATCGAATTGCCATGGCTGAAGCAGTCGCAGCGCTGGGAGCTTCAGGACCCGTACACATAAAAGACTCTCATTGTGTAGGCAAATCATATCCCTTGTTTTTCGATGACCTTAGAAAGATTGGGGCAGTCATACATGAATAATCATACGAATTTTTATTGTAAAACAATAAGCCACATTACCTTATTCGATAAAAAATTTACCTGAAACGATAATAATTTCCATATTGTACGGCTATGAAAATCAATAAGCTAAGGAGGATAAAAAATAACAGATCATAATTTTATTATGCTTTTTTTTGCAGAATTAAATTTTTGTTTATTTTTGATGCCATGAAAATTAGTACATTATATATTTGGTCCTGGCGCAGCTCGATTAATTAAGCTGTGAATAAGGCCGTTATATAATCCATAGGATATACTCCGTAAAGGCATGCTGTTCACAGCATGCCTTTTTTGTATGCAAAATTTATTAACCATTTAATACTTTGAACCGATGAAAAAAATTTCTAAAATCCTGCTAACCGACAAAGAAATGCCGCGTCAATGGTATAACGTAGCGGCCGACATGCCGAACAAACCATTACCGCCCCTTGATCCGAAGACCCGCCAGCCGATAGGCCCCGAGGCCCTGGCTGCTGTCTTCCCGATGGAACTTATAAAACAGGAAGTGTCAACCGAAAGGTACATTGACATCCCTGATGAAGTTCTGGATCTTTACAGAACTTACCGCCCATCTCCCATCTTCCGGGCTTATAACCTTGAAAAAGCCCTGGGCACCAGGAGCAAGATCTACTACAAATACGAAGGGGGTAACTATTCGGGTTCGCACAAGGCAAACACCGCAATTGCCCAGGCATATTACAACAAGAAGGAGGGGATCAAAAGGATCACCACCGAGACCGGAGCCGGTCAGTGGGGATGCGCCATGAGCTATGCCTGCAATCATTTCGGACTTGATTTGCTGGTGTTTATGGTGAAGGTCAGTTTCAACCAGAAGCCTGGACGAAAGGTCATGATGAATTCCTACAACGCCAAGGTTGTAGCTTCGCCGAGCAATCTGACCGAAGCAGGCAGAAAAGTCCTTGAGATGTATCCGGACTCACCGGGCAGCCTCGGGATTGCCATTTCCGAAGCAATGGAGATTGCAGTACAGGACCCATATACTAAATATTCCCTGGGAAGTGTTCTTAATCACGTAATACTCCATCAGACTATTATCGGCCAGGAGGCATTGATACAGATGTCAAAAACCGATGACTATCCCGATGTTGTTATCGGCTGTTTCGGAGGCGGATCAAACTTCTCAGGAATTGCATTCCCCTTTCTCAGGGAAAACCTTGTAAACGGTAAAAAGACGCGTCTTCTTGCAATCGAACCCTCATCATGTCCGAAACTTACTAAAGGAAAATTCATGTACGACTTTGGAGATTCAGCAGGCTTTACGCCATTACTTCCGATGTATACCCTTGGGCACAACTATATCCCTGAAAAGATCCATGCCGGCGGATTACGTTATCATGGTGCCGGAGTTTTAGTAAGCCAGCTCAAGAAAGACGGTTTCGTCGAGGCAAAAGCCAAGATGCAGAGGGAATGCTTTGAAGGTGCTATTCTTTTCGCGAAAACCGAGGGTATTCTGCCGGCTCCCGAATCATCATACGCCATCGCCGGAGCTCTTGATGAAGCCCGTAAAGCTGATATTGAAGGCACACCAAAGACCATTTTGTTTAACCTCAGCGGACACGGTCATTTTGATATTACCGCTTACCAGAAATACTACGAAAACGACCTGCCCGACCATGAACTTACCGATGAAGAGGTAGAGGTGGCATTATCACAGCTAAATTTCCCCGATTGACAGATAATACAGAAGTCAGAATCTGACAAAACAAAGCGTGATCTGAACACTTTAACAAAGCAGCTTCAGATCACGCTATTTTTTATAAATAATATGCTAGAAATCAGAATAGTCAGTCGGGTGAAGAAGGTATGGAAGAGCTTTGATTACCGTGTTTGCATATTCCTCTTTCACTCTCATGGCCTGCCAGTCGGGGTGTTTTGAAAACTCCGCCCAATGTTCCTTTTGCGACTGCATGTTCTCATATGTTGTCATGTACATAAGCCTTGGCCTTTGGCTTCCTATGATAACCTGTCCGTAGAAAACAGCATTCGCTCCGATCTTTTCGAACACGGCCATTTCTCCTCCTTCATTGAACATATGGATCTTCTTAGTCGCTTTTTCTTCAGTCCAGCTTCCATAGCTCCTCAGTTCATATATTCTTTCCGACCGCGGGGTTGAAAATGAAGGCGGCCTGAATTCAGGCATAAATGCGAAGGCTTTCATTAAAACACTTTCATACCTTGAGAAGGGCGGATCGTTATAAGGTGCATCAAGAAACTCCTTTCCTGCCTCTTTGTAAACGGCATCGCTTTCAAGCCTGGTAAAAACCTGATCGAACTGATCCATGGTTTTATATGGAACGAAAACATATACCATTTTCCCGAAAGCAGTATCCGTTTCAATCGGTTTGAAGACTCCTACAGAAGGTATGCCTGCCCTGTGCATAGCCGGAATATAGGCATCTTTAAGGTATCTGTCGAACACGGCATTCTTACCCGGATCTGTCAGACGGTAAATTTTGAGTTCATAGAACATTTGCTTTTCGGGCGGGGCGGCAGAAGAGGAGAGTGTGAGGAAACAAATGATTGCGGCTGCTGTCAATCCCTTAAAATACAGGCTCAATTTCTTCATATTATTATTTATTAATCATTTACGAATAGTATCAATATAACTTTGAAAACTTTTTGAATATCTTGTTTGCCTCTTTGGCTGTCACTTCAGTTCCGGCTTTTACATAAAACCTATGCCGGAACGTAAGTGATTCTCCTTTAGCAAGTTTCCATTCCATCTTCTCTTGTTTAGGATCATAGGAATTTTGTCCGAGGTTGTTAACTGAAAAGAGGCCGTAACCCCTTGCATGTGCGTATGAAGGGTAACCCGGGTTATCGGGGTGATCGAATATTCCGAAAGTGACCAGGGCATTATCCTTCGTACCTGAAAGCAGAACCCAGTTGTTTCTTGTGCCCCATACTTCATCGCCTTTAAGTCCCTGGCTCGAGGTATACATCCCGGTGACTCCGGTATTATCGGTGGCCTTTACCGTGGTGGGAATACCCTTGTCGTCGGTGAAAACCAGCGATTCATTTGAGGGCATCTCAAAGGCACGGTCCACTCTTATGGCAAATAGTCCCTCCTTATTATCGGCAATCTTCACCTGACCATTAACCGCAGTCAGGGTTGAAATATGATCCATTGTCCTCGAAGCCGCGTCACCTGAGAAGATGTACCGGACGTTCTCGAGCAGGATTGTGTTCCCCTTGTTATCCTTCCATTCGCAAACAACCTCCAGCACTCCTTTTTTCCCGTTATCAGCCCTTACGAATTTCTGGACCGTAATATGTCCGTACGAATCCTTTCTGTCAGCAGGAATTGCAGAGGAATTATTCCAGAAATCAAGCCCGTTGATACTGCCATGATTGAACCACAAGCCTACCTGGTGAGGGTGATCGATTCTTTCACCTTTTCTTGGCTCAATGGGATAACCCCTTGTAATCACGGAACCGTTGGGAGCAATAACAGGATAGAGGAAAGGTTTTTCCAGATCGGCCGGGTAGCGGAATGAAGTGAACAGTGAACCGTCGATATATACATCCACCTTGTTCTGGTCATTCACCTTTTCGAGCCGTACACCTTTTTCAGCAGGCGATTGTGCAACTATTCCAAGGCTGGTTGCAAGGATAAGCACCTTGACCAGAAAAAATGTTGCCACAAGGCCCGGAATCCTTGATCTATTTAACTTTATCTTCATAGCCATTCAATTAATATTGAAATACTTTACCTCCGGCCATAACTTCCTGGGTTGCCTCATCGAAAGTGGCCTTCTCCCCAGTTCTAAGACCTGCGGTACACATTATGTTTGCTATCGAATGATTATATCCGGCAACAGCGTCGGCATTCGGTTTCTTACGGCTGCGGACACATTCCATCCAGTTTCTCACATGAGCGGTTGTCATGGGATCACCGCCTGTATTGGCTGCAGTCTCTACTCTAATTGAAGGAAGCTCGAAAGGTTCAAGAAGGTTTTCGCTCATGTTCATAGCTTTTGCGTCTCTGGCAGCAAGTCCTCCCTCTGGTGTTACCCTGTTTGTATCAAGGTTCATCATACCTCCATTCGAGTAGTAAAGCTCCTTGGTGCCTCCGGCGCCGTTTGTGAATCTCGATGAATAAACAACCTGGAATCCGGAATTCGGATCAGCCGGATCGCCGTAGTCAAAGACCGCGGTCATAGTATCGAAGTTGGTACGGCCGTCCTTCCACAGGTAAATACCACCGTTGGCTGCAACGCTTCTAGGGTGGGCCAGTTTCGTGAACCAGTGCACAGTATCGATCTGGTGAGCCATCCATTGTCCCGGTATTCCAGATGAATATGGCCAGAAGAGTCTGAACTCAAGATATTTTCTCGGATCGAAGGCTGCTGCAGGACGGTTCATCTGGTAACGTTTCCAGTCGGTATCAGCTTCTTTCAGCATCGGAACCACCCCGGGCCTTCTCCACCTGCCCGGCTGATTCACGTTCCATGTCATTTCAACCATCACTATCTTGCCGAATTTCCCCGAATTAATATATTCGTTCGCAGCAATATAGTTGCCTGCGCTTCTCCTCTGTGAACCGATCTGGACTATTTTTCCTGTTTTCTGCACTGCTTTGAGTGCAACCCTTGCGTCGGCCATGGTTTCGGCAAATGGTTTTTCCACGTAGGCATCCCTTCCTGCCTCAACGGCTTCTGCACAATGAAGAGCATGCTGGAAATCTGCCGTGCTAATAAACACTGCGTCCGTATCATCCTTGCTGTAAAGCTCTTCGTTGTTCCTGGCAAGCCGGAGACTTATCCCCTGAGCTTTATAGAAGGCATCAGCATCTTCCCTGCGCCTGCTCCAGAGATCGGAGATTGCGGTAAATTCAAAATTCAGTTCTTTTGCCAGAGACAGGAATGCTGGTGAAAGTGCACCCCTGAACCTGTCTGAATAGCCCACTATCCCTACCCGTATCCTGTCGTTCGCTCCCAGAACACGGGAATAGCTCCTGGCGCCCAACGTCAGACCGGCTGCTCCAAGTGCTGTTTTTTGTATAAATTCCCGGCGTGTTGTCATACTATCTTTGTATTTGTTAAAGGTAAACTTATATTATAATCAAGTAAAAATAAATTAAATAGTAATCATCCTGTTATTTAATCGAGCTTTTTTCTATTTTCAAATCATAAAATCCTTTAAATCAAATCTCTTATGAAACCCATATGATTGACCACAATCACAAACACGATAAGAATATTATTTTCAACCGAGCTTGCGAGCTCGACGAAGTCAATCATGTGCGTTTCCCTGTCTGACGACAGGCAGCCATCATACCATTAAAATCAAAATTATATTATGAAGAAAGAACTTATTTTCCTGACAATAATAATGTTTGTAGCTTATTTTACAGACAGCTATGCCAATGAACAGGGACCGGTATGGCAGGAGGTTGCACCGGGAGTGTGGAAAATGACTGTCGGGACGCCCGATGCCCTCGACCTTTTTAAAGCGGCAGATATAAAGCCCGCAGAAGCTGCTCTTGCCAGGATGGGCTCACCTGAATTTCCTCTGGAATCAGGAAAAATAGATGCTATGACCTATAAGGGTGAAACATATCTCAGGTTCCCTCTGGAGAAAGATGAAAAGATTTTCGGATTCGGACTTAATTTCAAAACCATATATCAGAGAGGAAAAATTCTCAATCTGCATGTGGACCATTATGGAGAA
>JAFGXK010000221.1 GCA_016936695.1 Bacteroidales bacterium
GAAATGTTCAGGCAACTGGGCTATACTGATGCGGAAACTTACATCCAGAGCGGGAATATTGTTTTTTCATGCCGGAACAGCAGTATTGACGATGTTTCTTCAGAAATCCGGAAGGCCATTCTCTCTGAATTCAGTCTCGACATCGCTGTAATAACCCGTACGCCGGATGAAATGAAGAAAATAATCACGGCAAATCCATTCCTGGAAGAACCCGGATTTGATCCTTCAAAAATGGCAGTAATTTTTCTTGAGCTGAAACCAACTCAAGAGCAAATTCTAAAAGTTGCCGGCATCGATTATCCTCCCGACAAATTCCGGATAAATGGTAGAGAGATATACATTTACTGTCCGAACGGATTTGGTAAAACGAAGTTGTACACAAATTTCTTTGAAGCTAAAATGAAAGTGACAGGCACTGCCCGGAACTGGAGAACAGCAAATAAGCTGATGGAAATGGCCGAAAGACTGTCTGATAACACCTGACTGATTCCCTGGCCGGGATCAGATGTATTCGAAGCTGATCTTCTTTATCCATTTCTCCTCAAGTAGCCTTGCAATCCTCTTCACAACGGTTCTTCTTATCTCCAGATCAACCGGGAGTGTCGGATCCTGATGAGCCACATTGATCCTTGTTCCGATGACGAAATGGATCTCATCGCTTTCCATCAGAAGCCTTACTATCTTGTCGGCCGGACCTTTCCCCAGCCTGACGCTGTTATTGTACGATTTCAGTATCTCATTTACTTTCTGAAGGGTAAGGATGCCTTCGGTGACAAGGTCGATGCCCTCAATAAAGCTCTCGGGAGGCAGCTCGGGATCTTCAAATATCAGCTCGTCAATAATTGCCTTGTTGAGCTCCCGGGCCACAATATCGGCGGTTGTACCCCCGCAGATTATTACCTTTCCCTTGTAATCCTTAACCTTGACCGCAAGGTCCCCGTCTTTCTCTTTTTCGTACGGAGGTCCGGTACAGAGTAGCAGTTTCCTTGGTTCGCGGAAATAAATGGTGGCGCATGAAATGTCATCCTTTGCCTTGTAGGCATCATTCTTATGGGCCATGGTAACAATCTTCCCCGACAGGTTTAAAGCTGACATCGAAATATCGCCTTTCACCAGAGTCGATGCATAGGTGGCAATATCATCCCTTCCCCATCCAAAGGGAAATGCCTCGCTTCCCATTCCGCTCTGAGCGACTCCGTCGGAAAAAAAGATTATCCTGTCTTCCTTTGAAGGCATAAAGGTGCATGTCTTCAGAACCTTTCCGGCATTTTTCCCCTTGTTGAGCACAACCTCCTTCCAGGAGGGATCGAAGGGCTCTGATCCCCTTAATACTATTGTCAACGGATTGTCGTATTCAAGGATATTCACGCTTCCACTGCTTTCAATATCAATGATTGTGAATGTCGAATAGCTTATCATCCTCTCGCTGCACACGGGCAGGGTGTTCATTATTATCTCCGCTATGCGGTCCACCTCCTTGTGTTCTTTTGTGAAATTGAGGGCCATTGTAGCAGTAAGGGTAGCAAGTACATTTGCCTTTACTCCGTGTCCCATGCCGTCTGACAGAACAGCTATAACCCTGTCTTCCTCCTTTATATATTTATTAAGGAAGACATCGCCGCAGATCCTTTCACCGTCGTGATTTCTTTGCTGACTGTTTACTTCTATGTAAAAATCCTTATACACTGTGTGTTACTGCCATGGGTCTTTTTTTATAAGCGACCTTTTCTTGTACGACTCAATAATTGAATTAAGCATTTGCTCGGTTTCGGATGCGCCTTCTCCAAGGAGGAAACCAATTTTCTGAACCATTTCGAGGTTCTTTTCGATTACGTCGCTTACCCTGTTAATAACCTCTTCTCCCTGTACCTCAGGGGAATAGAGATCCCTTATTATGGCGCCGCACATCCTGTTCTTCTTTATCGGGAAAATTGATACGTTGAGCATGCTGTCCTCGTAATGTATGTCCTTGCTGACCACGGGCTCATCTTCCTTGAGCACATAGGAGAACATATTATATACGTTGAAGGGAAGAAGGGTTTTCAGATCAGCTCCGACAAGTCCGGGAATGATTTCCGACACAGCTTTTGCATCTTCCCCGAGGATGTTTATGAAGCTCACGTTCGAATGCAGCACCTTGAGGTTGTTATCAACTATCACCACCCCCGAGGGAAGCTTCTCAAGCATGTTGTTCATCATATCTGAAGCGCTTTGAGCCATCTCCTTTTCCCTCATGGCAAGCTCCTCTGAATCTTTCAGTGCCTTCTTGGTCTCAGCAAGCTTCCTGTTTGTCTGCCTCAGCGTTTCTATGTATTCCTGCTTGTTCCTCAGGTTGTAGGTGTGGCACATCTCGGGTACTGCAAGCCCCTTTGCCACGGTTGAGGCAAAATGACGGCACGACTGGTAGCCGCAGGCTCCGCAATCGAGTGAGTCATTGCTGTTTTCCCTGCCAATTATCTTCATCACCTCAGCTATCGCTTCCTCAGGTGGTTCGGGTATCCTCTGGTCATTCGGATGAAAGTCCCTGGAGAAGTCAAGCTTCGACCAGCGCTTCATGTCCTTTTCCCACTGGGCTTTGTCGAGTTTTCCCACCCTTTTCTCTGCGTAGAGACGGACAAGCGCCCTTCTCTTGAATCTTTCGTTGTGAGTTTCCATCCCGGGACCCAGCAGACAGCCATGACAGAAAAAGAGGTTAAAGTGATGGCGGATAGTATCAATGTACTTCTCAAAATCATTCAGACCTTCGAAGACATCTTCCCTTCCGGCAGCTGTAATAACGCCGCTGACAGCAATATCCCGCTTTATCCCTGCGGCCTGGAGGATTCCGGCAGGAAGAGGGTAGAGGGCTCCCCAGTGACCGTAGGGCGGATCGAAATCCGACATCCTGACAGTCCTTTCCTGTATGTCGAACTCATCAAAAAGCTGTCTGAGCTCGATGAAGGTGAGAACCTGGTCGACAAGCCTGCCTCCCCTTAAGTTAACAGCCTCGTCCTTGTTGTCGATGCAGGGGCCAATGAAAATGGTGGCAACATCTTCACCGTAAAGCTCCTTTACAACCATTGCCGTTGCCATCATGGGCGACACCAGAGGAGCCAGGTTGGTAAGAAGCTCCGGATGATACTTCTCGATAAGCTTTACTATTACCGGACAATTTGTTGTTATATAATATTTTCCCTCAGCCTGTTCAAAAAGATCCGCGTACTTGGAGGCGATCAGGTCCACTCCGAAAGAGTCTTCATGAACATAATCGAATCCCAGAGCCCTGAGCATGCTTACAAACTTCCTGTAATCGGTTATGTCGTCAAATTCCGAGGCAATACTCGGGGCTACAAGTGCCGCTGTCTTGCGCTCTGAAGCCAGTAGTATCTTAACCTCTTTTTTTGAATCACGAAATTCAATGGCCCCGGGAGAACAGGCAATAAAACAAAGACCGCATCCGATGCACCTTTCATTAATGATGGTCGGATGCTCCTTCTGCGCCCTTACCTCTATGGCATTTACCGGGCAGACCCTGACACAGGAATATGAATTCCGGCATTTAAGGTCGTTGATATAAAAGATTGGCTTTCTGTCGTTCATAGATAATCAGTGATTGGAATCCTACCTGATATTCCCGATCTCCTTTTCAAGTATGGCTTCAATTTTTGCCAGCGTTACACCCTCTATTATCCTGTCATTTATTCTCAGATTCGGACCGTTACTGCACAGGTTCATGCATCTTGCCCCCTTGAATACTATCTTGTCTTCAAGATGGTTCTTTTTAAGATAATTCCTGATATAGTTCACTACATCACGATTTCCCCGCGAGAAGCAGGAACTGCCCAAACAAATCTGCATTTCAGTTTTTTGATGCATCCTGAGTCTGATGAAAACAACTTAAAGCTCAAATGTAATAATATTTTCCGGGCTTTCATCCTCATACTGACCAAACAACCTGACCATTTCGCTGATTGTCACCGGTTAATTACTAATTATTGTTAATAAAATAACAATGTTTATTTTGTAACAACAAAATTCTGTATATTTGGAATATATTCATTATCTGACAGGATGGCAAAAGACCTCGACAATATCTTAAGTAAATACAAGCAGGGCCGGCGGGAAGAACTGATCCCACTACTTCAGGATATACAGGAGGCTGACGGTTATATCTCCGAGGAAGCTATTGTCAGGGTGGGAAGCCATCTGGGACTGAGTACGACGAAAATTTTCGGACTGGCAACTTTTTACGACCAGTTCAGGTTCTTTCCCGCCGGGAAAATCCACATTAAGTTATGCAATGGCACAACATGCTTTATGAACGGTTCGAAAGCCGTAATAGATAAATTCAGGGAAGAGCTCAGGATTGAACCGGGGCAAACGACACGCAACGGGAATTTCAGTATCGAGACAGTGACCTGTATGGGAGGCTGTCACCATGGACCGGTGGTGATGATAAACGGCGAATACCATATTCATACGAAGCCCGAAATGGTACCCGAACTTATCAGAAAGCTTAAATATATAATTGACAACGACTAGATGGAAGATTTAAAGACATTCCTCATACAGAAGGTATTGTTGTTTGAATCCGATACTCTCGCTTCCGAAACGGAAAAGGTATTGCAGAATGTACGGCGCGACAGGACTGATGTGCCCGTGATTCATGTCACCTTTAATTCCAGTTCAATAATTGCGGGTGCCGACAAAACATTAACTGCCGTCCGGTCGTATGTAAGTGATAACCAGCCTTCAGCGGAAGTTGTAACTGTAGGCTGTGCCGGTCCGGCAAACTTTGAGCCCCTGGTCTGTATCCAGCTGCCGGGAAAAAACCGGCTGTTCTTCAGGAACATCACTGAGGAAAAGGTGGAGCCTCTTCTGAACGGGGTATTTCACAGCGATATAAATGAAGATGACCTCCTGGGCCAGGCCGGCGAAAAGGGATTCGGCCTGTGGCCCGGGATTTACTTTGTGAACGAACTTCCTTTCTTCGCCCTCCAGAAACGGATAGTTCTAGGGAACTGCGGCTGCTATAACCCCGAAAGTATTGAGGAATATATTGCAAGGGGAGGCTACCGGACCTTTGTCAAAACGATACGTCATTACACCTATGAGGAGGTATGTGACATTATTGAACGCAGCGGCCTAAGGGGAAGGAGCGGGGGAGGTTATTCCACTGGCCTCAAATGGAAACAGGCTCTTGCAACCCCCTCCAGTTCCCGCTACCTGATCTGCAATGCAAAGGAAAGCGATCCCGGCTCATTCAGCGACCGGACAATTCTTGAAAGTGATCCCCATCGGCTTATAGAGGGAATGGCCATTTCTGCATACGCAATAGGCGCCTCAAATGCTATAATCTATCTCAAGTCGGGCTCCGCCCATGCCCTGGAAAGGCTTCAGAAAGCCCTTGCACTGGCGAGGGATTACGGCATTGTCGGCCATAATATCTACTCCAGCGGATACAACCTCGAAATATCGGTGAAGATTGAACCCGGGGCATTTGTCTGCGGAGAGGAAACAGCCCTCATCAACAGCCTCGAGGGAAAAAGGGGAATGCCCCAGCTCAAGCCTCCCTATCCTACAACTTCGGGCCTTGCAGGTAAACCCACAGTGATAAATAACGTGGAGACTCTGATGAATGTTCCGCTTATTATGCAGAACGGTCCCGAATGGTTCAGGGGATTCGGAACAGAGAAAAGTCCCGGAACAAAGATTCTTGCCATAACCGGCCGTGGAAGAATGTCGGGAGTTGTTGAGGTTGAAATGGGAACCACTATCCGTACAGTCCTGGAGGATATTGTTGACGGCATAAGGGACGGAAAGGATTTCAAGGCAGTTCAGCTTGGAGGGGCCTCCGGAACATTTATTGCCGAAAGTGACATCGATACTCCGATCGAATTTGAGACCATGAAGGAAAAGGGTATAGTAATGGGCGCCGGCGGATTTGTGGTAATCGACGAGACCTCATGTATTGTCGACCTGGTAAGGTATTACATGGAATTCATCAGGAATGAGAGTTGCGGAAAATGCATACCTTGCCGCGAAGGAACTGGCAGGATGCTTGAAATCCTGGAAAGCATAATTAAAAAACCGGAGAACGAGGAATCTGTAACAACTCTTGAGAGATTCAAGGGAGTCATGCAGCTTGAAACCATAGCATCGGTAATGAAGGATACCTCCCTTTGCGGCCTTGGGCAGACAGCGCCGAACCCTTTTATGAGCGCGTTGAAAAACTTCAGGGAGGAATTCGAGGAACATATCTTCGACAGGAAATGCAGGGCCAACATCTGCAGAGGACTCAGAACATTCGCTATCGATGTCGAGAAATGTACGGGATGCACCGTGTGCGCCGGTAAATGCCCTGTAAATGCAATCTACGGAACACGCCTGCAGCCTTTCTTCATAGTTGAGGATAAATGTATAGGCTGTGGAGTTTGTTATGATGTGTGTAAATTCTCGGCAGTGATAGTAAAATAGAATATGTTACTGGTTGCTGGTTACTGGTTGCTGGTTAAGACTGCAAGAATGACCAGATCAGCAACAAGGACTAATAAACCCGAAACGAAAAACAATACATAAACCAGGAACTAGCAACTAGCAACTAGCAACCAGCAACCAGCAACCAGCAACTAGCAACAAGCAACCAGCAACAAGCAACAAAATATGCTGTTTACAATTCAGGTAAATAACAAGAAGATCAAGGCCGAAAAAGGAGAGACCATCCTTTCGGCTCTTAACCGCAACGGGATAATAATACCCACCCTCTGCAGGATGAAGGAGTTTACTCCAACCGGAGCCTGCAGGATCTGTGTTGTGGAAGTTGAGGGACGCGATCGCCTTGTAACGGCATGCTCCCAACCGGTGGAGGAATGGATGAAAATAAAAACCCATTCACCACGTGTTATAACGGCAAGGAAAACAATCGTCGAGCTGCTGCTTTCAAACCATCCCGACGACTGCCTTTACTGCGACAGGAACCTGAATTGCGAACTCCAGAGGCTTGCTGAGGAGCTGAATATCCGTGAGCGAAGGATAAAGGGAAAAAAGACGAAACAGCGCCTCGACCAGTCGAGTCCTGCCATTGTCAGGGAGCTTGCAAAATGCATCCTTTGCGGCCGGTGCGTCAGGGTGTGCGAGGAACTTATTACCTGTACCTCCCTCGATTTTATCAACCGCGGCCGGCAGACTCATATCGGTGCCGCTATGGACAAGGATTTTAACTTCTCGAGCTGTATTCATTGCGGACAGTGTGTTCTGGTTTGCCCGACAGGTGCGCTTCACGAGAAACATAATATAACAGAGGTACAGGAGTTTCTGAATAAGCAGGATGCGGTTAAGGCTATCCAGTATTCCCCGGCAGTGGCATCAGGAATCGCCGAAGAACTCGGAATAAGGAACACCAGAGATTTTGACAAGAGCCTTAATGCTATCCTCAGAAAGATAGGATTTGACAAAATATACAGCACCGGCACAGGGACTGATGTATGTGTGACTGAGATCGTAAACACTCTTATGGAGCGCCGGGGAAATCAATCAGGCCGGCCCCTCTATATAACTGCATGCCCGGCATGGGTTAAATATGCCGAGCAATTCACTCCGTCAATACTGCCTGACCTGTCAACTGTCAAATCACCCCAGCAAATAACAGGGATACTGGTTAAAACACTTGTTGCCGGCCAGCTCGGTGTTAAGCCTGAACAGATTTTTTCTGTCTCGGTGTCGCCCTGCATAGCGATGAAGTATGAGGCAAGGCGCGATGGCATGATGCGCAAGGGAATCAGCGACGTCGATTCGGTGATGACGGTCAGGGAACTGGCCCGACTGATAAGGCTTAACGGCATTGATGTCACGAATGTCGAAAAGGAACCGGCCGATGAACCGTTGAGCGGAAGAAGCTCGTCGGCAGTGCTCGCTGAGGTATCCGGCGGACTCGCTGAGGCGGTAATCCGGCTGCTTTATTTCAGGAAAACAGGCAGGGAGATCGACCGTCAGAAATTCAGAAAGCTAAGATTGTCAGGCAATTTCAGGGAGTCGGTTTTCAACATTGAAGACCAGGTTATCAGGGTGGCTGTGGTTGACGGACTGAACGGACTCGTAAAACTTAGATCATCAATGGCTGCCGGCACGGTTTATGATCTTGTGGAAGTAATGACATGCCAGGGCGGATGCATTCACGGTGCAGGTTTGCCATTTGTCACCTCGAAGGAGGATCTTAAGGCCAGAACAAAACTGGTTTACCAGGCCGACGAAAGTGAAGCAATAAATCTTCCATGCAAATCCCCGGCGCTTATAAACCTTTATGAAAAGCTTCTGAAGGAGAACAATGAAATATCGGATAAGAGTATATTTTATACCCATTTTGAGAAGAGAAATGTATTGCTTTGAATCCATATTTTCGAATAGTCGTGCAGGTCGTGCAGGTCGTGTAAGACAATTTATACATCGCCTGTCGTCTATAATACTTATTACATACTCTTTCGCCATCACACCGTCATGCCGTTACGCCTTTACGCCTTTATGCCTTTACGCCTTTATGCCATTATACCTTTCAACTATGCTTGTTTACACCATAAAAGAACTTTGTCGTACCTGCTACACTTGCGTCAGGGAGTGCCCTGCCAAGGCTATCCGGATTGTAGGGGGTCAGGCTGAGGTCATTGATGAAAGGTGCATAGCATGTGGAAACTGCACCAAAGTGTGCAGCCAGGGCGCCAAGGTTTTCCTGAACACAACTGAAAGGGTGCTGAATCTCATCGATTCCACGAAAGATACTTATGCTATAATTGCACCCAGCTTTCCGGCCGAGTTCCAGGAGTTCACTGATCACAGGATACTTGTCGGGATGATAAGGAAAATTGGATTTAAAAATGTGCTCGAGGTTTCCTTCGGTGCTGATCTTGTAGCCGCAAAGTATAAAAAACTGCTTGAGGAAAGCAGCGAATATTACATCACATCCGACTGCCCTTCGATAGTCAATTATATAAAATACTATCATCCCGGACTGGTAGAAAAACTGGCACCCATTGTTTCTCCAATGGTTGCCATGAGCCGTGTGGTGAGAGCAAAATACGGGAACGACGTCAATGTGGTTTTCATCGGGCCCTGCGTGGCAAAGAAAGCCGAGAGCGGCGAAGTTGACGAAGTCATAACCTTCACGGAACTGAGGGATCTGTTCGATCTGCTCAGGATCAAACCAGCTGCCGTTGAGCCTTCCGATTTCGACCCGCCAGCCGGAGCAAGAGGAGCTATTTTCCCTGTGACCCGTGGTCTACTTCAAACAGCCAATATTAATGATGACGCTATAACCGGTAATATCATAGCTGCTGAGGGAAGAATTGATTTCCCGGGAGCCCTTAAGGAACTTGAGGCAGGACTGATAAAAAATCAGCACATGGAACTTCTCTGCTGTGAGGGCTGCATAATGGGCCCGGGTCTTTCAAAGAACGGGAAGCAATATAACAGAAGAGCACGCGTGAGTTCCTATGCTAATACCAAGATGCTTGAGATGGATATGGAAGCCTGGGAGAAAGCGATCCTGAAGTATTCAGAGATCGACCTTTACATAAAGCACAAACCAGAGGAGCGCCGGCCCGAATTGAATGTAATCGAAGGTATTGAGGAGGTGCTTGCTTCAATGGGGAAATTTACCGAGAAGGATCATCTTAATTGCGGGGCATGTGGTTACGAAACCTGTATCGAGCATGCCGTGGCCATTAAAAAGGGATTGGCCGAGGTGGAGATGTGCCTGCCCTATACCATCGAAAAGCTTCATAAATCAGTTAATGATCTTGCCCTGACAAATGAAAAGCTCACCTCTATGCGAGAGGCACTCAAACAGTCTGAAAAACTTGCACACATGGGACAGCTTTCTGCCGGTATCGCACATGAGCTTAACAATCCTCTGGGAGTTGTCATCATGTACAGCAATATCCTTCTCGATGAGAGTCCTGAGGAATCTCCGGTAAGGGAGGACCTTAATCTGATTGTGGAACAAGCTGCAAGATGCAAGAAGATAGTTGCGAATCTGCTCAACTTTGCACGGAAAAACCAGGTCAATCATCAGCTGGTAAGTCTGAAGGATCTTGCCGCCCACAGCCTTGAGAGCATCATTGCACCCCAAAACATAAATATCTCGGTTATCGACAAAACAACCAATCCTGTGGCAATGCTCGATACCGAACAAATGACACAGGTTCTGACTAACCTGGTGAAGAATGCCATTGATGCGATGCCCGACGGCGGATCAATCGACCTTATCCTGGAGGATACACTCGGGGATGTGATCATCACTGTAAAGGACACAGGGACAGGAATCAGGGAGGAGGACAGAGCCAAAGTCTTTGAACCTTTTTTCACCACAAAGGCCATTGGAGTGGGAACAGGTCTCGGTCTGGCTACTGCATACGGTATTGTAAAGATGCACAAGGGCCAGATAACGGTTGAATCGAATACTGACAGGTCAAAAGGACCAACCGGAACAAGTTTTAAACTAATTTTGCCCCGTCGGAAAGAATGAAACCAGCGCCCTTACCCCATAGGGGTGAGGCAACTTAGAGAAGAAAATGAATTGTAATTTAGGAATTTTAAAATATGAAGAAAAGCGATTTTACGATTCTTGTGGCGGATGATGACCCTGACTACCTTTTCCAGACTGTGACCCACCTGGGAAAGGCAGGGTATAAAACTGTGGCAGTTGAGAGTCAGGCTGAGGCTGAATCGGTAATCTCGAAAATGAAACCAAGCCTGGCTATCTTCGATCTTATGATGGAAAACGACGACAGCGGGTTCATTCTGTGTTACAAGCTAAAGAAGAAATATCCTGATATCCCTGTTATTCTTGCGACGGCAGTAGCTCACGAAACAGGAATTTCTTTCAGCCTCGATTCGGAAGCGGAAAAAATATGGATAAGGGCCGACAGGTATCTCGAAAAGGGGATCCGGCCCGAACAGCTCGACCAGGAGGTGATGAAACTATTAAAGATCTGATATGCCGGTATTAAAAGTACTTGTTGTTGATGATGAGCCCGGTATCCGATCGGGAGTGTCGCGTATCCTCAATAACTTCCGTGTTGCCTACCCGTTCATGGATGAGGATTTTACATTTGATGTGACAGAGGCCGCTACAGGAGAGGATGGGATAACACTGATTGACGGTGATAAACCGGACATCGTTCTTCTTGATAATAAGCTTCCGGGCATTCAGGGAACCGAGGTCCTTGAATATATCCGGAACAAGAATTATGATGTGGTGGTCGCAATGATTACTTCCTACGCCTCTCTTGATGTTGCACTTAAGGCCCATAAATTCGGAGCTACCGACTTCGTTCCCAAACCATTCACCCCCCAGGAACTTAAATCGAGTATCGAGAATATATCCAAACAGCTGTACCTGAAGAGAATAACCCATAAGATGAACGAGGAAGGCAGAAAGGTCAGATTTCAGTTTCTTTCGGTCCTTTCACATGAACTGAAAGCACCACTTAATGCTGTGGAGGGTTATCTTAAAATGATGCAGGACAGGCAGGCAGGCGAAAGGATCGAGGATTATGCAACTCCCATCGAACGGTCGCTTCAGAGAATTCAGTGGATGAGGAGCCTGATAATGGACCTTCTCGACTTTACCAAGATACGGCTTGAGAGAAAGGAAGAAAAGATTGAAGAAGTTCATCTTAAGGATATTGCTTCCGACGCCATAGTTACCGTTCAGCCTTACGCCATCCAGCTGGAGGTATCAATAAATCTGGGACTGAAATCGGATGCTGTGATAATGGCCGATCCGACTGATATGGAGATCATATTTAATAATCTGGTATCCAATGCAGTCAAGTACAACAAGAGAGGCGGCAGGGTGGAAATTGTAATCGACGAGGATGAACATGACGTTGTATTGATGTTCGCTGATACAGGTATCGGGATAAATGAGTCGGACAAGGGAAACCTGTTCTCCGATTTCGTGAGGATCAAAAATGCAAAAACAAGAAACATAGGAGGCAGCGGCCTTGGTTTGTCAATCGTCAAACAGGTGATTGATCTTTATCATGGGTCAATAACGGTCGAAAGCGTGCCGGATGTGGGTACTAATTTTAAAGTTCGTCTTCCGAAAAAATTTAACCAACCTTAAATAAATATCATGAATACTTTACCGGGTAAAACAGTAGAACGTCTGAGTGAATACAGAAGGACTCTTCTTTCCTGCCTTGGGGAGAAAAGGAATTTTATTTTTTCCCACAATCTGGCATCGCGGCTCAATATTACGGCAGTACAGGTGAGACGCGACCTGATGCTTATCGGATATTCCAGCGCCAACAGAAAAGGGTACGATGTCAAGGAACTGATCGATACCATAGGCAGAATACTCGATTCGAAAGACGGGATGAATGTGGCCATTATCGGAATTGGAAACCTTGGAAGAGCAGTCGCCGGTTATTTCAAGGGGAAAAGATCAAAGCTTAACCTGGTGGCGTCATTCGATAATGATCCCCAGAAAGTGAATAAAGTCATCTCGGGTGTCAAGTGCTACTCCTACGATGAACTTGAGAAGATGATTCCCGAACTTAATATCCGGATAGCTATTCTGACTGTCCCGGCTGATTTTGCTATCGAAATCGCCGAGGAAGCCGTCCGTTTCGGAATAAAGGGAATAATGAATTTCACAACAATACCACTGAACGTCCCTTCAGAAGTTTACCTCGAGGAATATGACATGATTACATCACTCGAAAAGGTAGCCTATTTTGCAAAGGAGAACACAGTATAGTTCAAGTGTTGTTAGAATGAAAATATTCAAGAGCTTTGAAGAGGCATCCGGCATCCGGAACCCGGTTGTTACAACGGGTTCATTCGATGGCGTCCACATCGGCCACAAGATGATCCTTAATAGGCTCAGGATGCTTGCTGAACAAGTTGATGGTGAATCAGTCCTCATCACGTTTGCCCCTCATCCCCGTAAAGTTCTTTATCCCGAAACAGCCGGTAAGAACCTCAGACTAATAAATTCGCAGCAGGAAAAACTCGAACTGCTGAGAGGAGCAGGCCTTGATAACCTTATAATCATTGAATTCACGCGTGATTTCGCCAGGACAACCAGCGAAGAGTTCGTAAAAAATTACCTTAACGGGATACTTAAGGCAAAAGTGGTGGTGGTCGGCTTTAACCATCATTTCGGCTTTAACCAGGAAGGTGATTACAGGAAGCTCTGGGAGATGCGCAAAAGATACGGCTTTGAAGCCGAAGAGATACCAGAGCAGGAGGTCCAGCACGAAACTGTCAGCTCGACAAGAATACGACAGGCCATAAAAGAGGGATTTATCCAGAAGGCAAACGCCTATCTGGACCATTACTATATTGTAATGGGACAGCCTTTCAAATACGAATATCGAAACAATTTCTACGAGATAAACCTTGCAAAGGTACCACTGACGGAAGAATGCAAGCTTCTGCCAGCACCCGGACTATATGCCATTACCCTGAAGACAGGGAAGGTCAGCTCCAAGGGAATGGGAATAATCAACGGGAACAGCGAAAGACCTAACGAGGTTCTGATCAATGTCCTTGACGGTGATCCGATCGGGTATGGACAGGATACAACTATCTTATTTCACAAGAAAATCCACGGATCGGTGAACCTCGCCGACCAGACCGACTCAGCCCGCAGACTTAAAGCAGCAAGAAGAGAGATATCCGAACTGATCTTCTGACTGCACTGAAACGGGTACATAGCCTTTCCTTTAGCCGCTTTGCTATGATTTGAGAGTATCGTTTGAAGGATTAACTATATTGACATCAGATTCCGTATTAGCAATTAATTGGCGGTATTGACTATTAACCTCAGAATAGGGTAAGATAAATTGTAAGCATAATTCACACAACAAAAAATTATCGTAAAACGATAAGAAACTATATGAATAACGACAAATAATTTACCTGAAACGATATGTATTTTGCGGTATTATCAAATATAACTTAATGATGATAACCTGGTTGTCAGTAACCGAGCTGCATCACGTATTATTTTTGGAAGTTCATACCGAGAATTTTAGCCGGTTTATCAATTATCATGATTACTCTTTTATTTTGAACTATTAATTTTTATTATCTTGCTTTCGTTCTTACCCTGATAGTTTTGTTTTTAGTTAGCTATAATTCAGTAGAATTCTTTTTGGCATCAGCCCAGAATGCGGCTTTTTATAAGCGCTTCACCGGCTGTTGTTCAGCGCCCTGATCCGGCCGCAGAAAACTTAAAATCTAAAATTATCTGAAAGCTGATTATGATATATGATAAATGACAAACTAATAAATCCTTCAAGCATTGCCGTTGTTGGCGGATCAGACGATCTCATGAAACCCGGAGGAAAGATCCTTCAGAATATTATCGAGGGTAATTATTCCGGCAGCCTCATGGTTGTTAATCCAAAGCAGGATGTGGTTCAGGGTGTAAAATCATACCGCGACATAAGGAAAATCCCGCCAGTCGATCTGGCAATTCTCGCGATATCCTCAAAATACTGCCTCGAAGTTGTTGATGTTCTCGCCCGTCAGAAGAATGTCAAAGCTTTTATTATCATTTCAGCGGGTTTCAGTGAGACCAGCGAGGAAGGAGGGAAGCTTGAAAAAGAGATTGCATCAATTATTAGCGAAACGGATGGTTGTCTCATCGGACCCAACTGCATTGGAGTTGTTACACGTTCATATCACGGTGTATTCACAACTCCTGTGCCTTTATTGAGCGACAAGGGCTGCGACTTTGTCTCCGGCTCCGGCGCGACCGCCCTCTTTATAATTGAATCGGCTCTTCCCAAGGGACTCCGCTTCTCAAGCGTTTTCTCAGTGGGCAACAGCGCCCAGACAGGCGTGGAGGAGGTGCTTGAGTACTGGGATCTGAACTTCGATCCGGTAAACAGCTCACTAATAAAACTTATCTACGTCGAGTCCATATCCAATCCCGACAAACTGCTCCACCATGCTTCATCACTTATTCGCAAGGGATGCAGGATAGCTGCCATCAAGGCTGGTACAACAGAAGCGGGGAGCCGTGCTGCGACATCCCATACTGGTGCCATGGCTTCATCCGATTCGGCAGTTGAAGCCCTTTTTCGCAAATCGGGCATAGTCAGATGCACAGGCCGGGAGGAACTTACAACCGTAGCTTCCGTATTTATGCACAAACCGCTTAAAGGCAGGAATATAGCAATTATTACTCATGCCGGCGGACCGGCAGTAATGCTTACGGATGCTCTTTCAGCAGGGGGAATGAATATTCCAAAATTCAGCCAGGGCGATCAGGATATGATACTGGGAATGATGAATCCCGGAGCTTCGGCGCTTAACCCTATCGATATGATCGCCACAGGATCTATTGAACAGCTTGGCAATGTAATAGACTATGTCGACGGGGAGGTGAAAGGCATTGACGGCATGAGTGTTATTTTCGGGAACAACGGACTCAACGACATGACGGGGGTTTATGATCTCCTGCACAGGAAAATCATGGGATGCAGGAAGCCTCTTTACCCCATACTCCCTTCAATATCCAGCTCCTTCAGGGAACTCGAATATTTTATGAGCAAGGGGAATGTGAATTTTCCCGATGAGGTCGTCCTTGGCAGAGCGTTAACCAGGATTTACAATACTCCCCATCCTGCTGAAGGAAAAATCTTTCTCGACAAGGTTGATGTTCCGCAGATAAGAAGGGTTATCGACAGCTGCGATAACGGATACCTTGAACCGGCCAGGATACAGGAAATCCTCAGAGCGGCAAACATACCCCTTGTGAAGGAGGGAGTGGCTCTTAGCCGCAAAGAGATCATTGAACTTGCCGAAGACACAGGCTACCCTGTTGCTCTTAAGGTTGTCGGTCCCGTTCACAAGTCGGATGTCGGAGGTGTGACTCTTAATATTAAATCACAACGTCACCTGGAGGCTGAATTCGAAAGGATGGAAAAGATCGACGGCGTTACCGGCGTTATGGTTCAGGAAATGATCGCTGGTACTGAACTTTTCATAGGTGCTAAATATGAACCCAGGTTTGGACATATTATCCTTTGCGGACTCGGAGGGATTTTCGTTGAGGTTCTCGGCGACGTTTCTTCAGGTCTAGCTCCCCTTACCCTCAGCGAAGCCGTTTCAATGATAAGGAACCTTAGGGCATACAAAATTATAAAGGGTACAAGGGGAAAACCAGGTATCAACGAAGCCTTATTCGCCGAGATTATTGTCCGCCTTTCAAGTCTGCTCCGCTTTGCCACTGAAATCAAGGAACTCGACCTTAATCCCTTGATTGGCAGTCAGAAGAGTGTAACGGTGGTCGATGCAAGGATCAGGATCGAGAAAGGTTAGTGACCATTTTCCTGAATTATCTTCAAAATTTTACTTATGTTGGAGGACTTTTTCAGACTTAAATTTATCCAGCAACCCTCTTTCGCTAAAGCTTCAGAGGGCAAAGCCAGTAACCAGCAACCAGTAACCAGCAACCAGTAACCAGCAACCAGTAAGCAGTAACCAGCAACCAGCAACAAGTTAAATTAATTCCACAATGATAATCCCACAGCTTTCGGTCTTTCTTGAAAATAAGTCAGGGCGCCTTACCGAGGTACTGGAAGTACTTGGAAAAGGCAGCATAAGGATAATTGCCCTAAGTATCGCCGATACGTCTGAATTCGGAATACTGCGCCTGATTGTCCCCGATCCTGACAGGGCAAAAGCCTTGCTTAAGGAACAGCTTTTTACTGTCAATATCTCGGAAGTAATATCTGTAAAAACTCCCAATGAAGCGAAGTATTATGCCGGATTGCTAAGGATACTTTCCGATCTTGATATCAGCGTTGAATACACCTATGCATTCGCAAACGGCTCCGATGCTGTGATAGTGCTCCGATGCAGCAACAACGACGAAGCCGTAAAGGCACTCAGGGAAAATAAAATAGAACTGCTCAGCTCGAAGGAACTTTATGGGCTCAGTTGAGTACAGGCCTTATAGCCGGTCAGAAACTCCGGCCGGACTTTTCAGGGACTTTTAAAAAATAAAAATCAGATCAAAAACATACAAATCAAAGCAAATAACAACGGAAATAAAGGAAGAACAGGAAATGGAAATCTGGAACAGGCATTTTGAGTGCATGGATCGTGATGAGCTGAGTCGGGTTCAAAGTGAACGTCTGATTGAAACTGTTGAACGTGTTTACTTCAATGTTCCTTATTACAGGCATAAGATGCAGGAGGCGGGACTTGGTCCCGAGAAGATAAGGTCGATATATGATATCAGGAAGCTTCCTTTTACTACAAAACAGGATCTCAGGGATAATTATCCTTTCGGCCTCTTTGCCGTTCCGATGAGTGAGATAGTAAGGATACATGCTTCGTCGGGTACCACCGGCAAGCCTACTGTAGTCGGTTATACCAGGAACGATATATCAACGTGGTCGGAGGTGATGGCACGCACACTTACCAGTGCAGGTGCCAACCGTCACGACTTCATCCAGATCGCATACGGATATGGACTTTTCACCGGCGGACTTGGATTGCATTACGGCGGTGAGAAGATTGGAGCTTCGGTAATACCCATATCGGGTGGAAATACCCAGCGCCAAATCCAGATAATGCACGATTTTGGGAGCACTGTTCTTGCTTGTACCCCTTCATACGCGCTTTATCTGGCCGAAGCCATGATTGAAAGCGGGATCAGCCGCGATGAGTTCAAACTGAAGGCGGGTGTTTTCGGTGCCGAGCCCTGGACCGAAAACATGAGGAAGGAGATTGAAGACAAACTCAGGATCAAGGCAATAGACATATACGGATTAAGCGAGGTGATAGGCCCCGGTGTAGCAAGCGAATGTCTTGCCCAGGAGGGCCTCCATATTTTCGAAGACCATTTTTACCCGGAGATCATCGATCCCGAGACTCATGAGGTTCTTCCCGAGGGTGCTGTGGGAGAACTGGTTTTCACCACGCTGACCAAGGAGGGACTTCCTCTTATCAGGTACCGGACACGCGATCTCACAAGGCTTAACTACGGAAGATGCAAATGCGGACGTACAATGGTCAGAATGGATAAGTGTCTTGGCAGGAGCGATGACATGCTGATCATCCGGGGTGTGAACCTGTTCCCGTCGCAGGTCGAAAGCATTCTGCTTGAGATGAGTGAGATAAAGCCTCATTATCAGCTTATTGTTGACAGGATCAATAATCTCGACACTCTCGAATTGAAAGTCGAGGTCGATGAAGCCTTCTTCCTCGATAAAATAAGCCAGCTCGAAGCACTGCGGATGAAAATTCAGGATAACCTGCAGAGCTCTCTTGGACTTGGAATAAAAGTAACCCTTATAGAACCCAAAATTCTGGAGAGAAGTGAAGGCAAGTCAAAAAGGGTCATCGATAAAAGAAAATTTTAATCAATTATGGGGATCATACCAATTCCAGAAGATATAATAGAGTCAGTGAAGGAGTCCACCGGAATTCTTTCACCCGGGACTGCTTCAATAAGAGAGATTGTCTCCCTCGTCAATCGCTTAGAACGGGAGACTGGAATCAGCTTCGTAAGAATGGAGATGGGTGTTCCAGGTCTGCCAGCCCCTGAAATAGGAACCAATGCTGAAATAGAAGCTCTCAAAAAAGGTGTGGGGGCGCTTTATCCCGATATTGCCGGTCTCCGTTCGCTCAAGGAAGAGTCCTCCCGTTTCATAAAGCTCTTTCTGGATATTGATATAAGCGCGGCAGGCTGTATCCCGACAGTAGGATCAATGATGGGATCGATGATCTGCTTCCTTGTGGCCAACAGGAACGACAGAACCAAAGAAGGATCTCTGTTTATTGATCCGGGATTTCCGGTTCAGAAACAGCAGGTAAAAATGCTCGGACATGATTATTTTTCATTTGATATTTATAACTACCGCGGATCGAAACTGAAGGCTAAGCTTGAGTCAATTCTAATAACGGGAAAGGTGTCATCCCTTATTTATTCCAATCCGAATAACCCGACATGGATATGCTTTACCGAGGAGGAACTTTCCATAATAGGCGAACTTTGCATGAAATATGACGTTATAGCCATAGAGGATCTTGCATATTTCGGGATGGACTTCAGAAAAGACTATCTTAATCCGGGGGAACCGCCTTTCCAGCCAACCGTGGCCCGTTATACTGACAATTATGTCCTGCTTATTTCCAGTTCAAAGATATTCAGCTATGCCGGTCAGAGAATTGCCATCATGGCAATTTCGGACCATCTGTTCAACCGCTCTTATCCCGACCTTCTCAGATATTACTCATCTGACAAGTTCGGTCATTCCGCCATATTCGGGGCGCTCTACGGCATTTCGGCCGGTGTAACGCATTCGGTTCAGTACGGTTTTTCGGCTCTGCTGAAAGCGGTCAACGACGGTAAATATAAATTCAGGGATGACATTATAGAGTATGGCGAGAAGGCCGGGATAATGAAGAAACTCTTCATTGATAACGGCTTTACGATAACTTACGACAAGGATATTGATGAGCCCATCGCCGACGGATTCTACTTTACAATTTCCTATCCGGGAATGACTGCCTCTGAACTGATCGATGCGCTTATTCCGTTCGGAGTAAGTGCCATTACTCTCAATACAACGGGAAGCGAAAGAAAGGACGGCCTAAGGGCTTGCGTTTCGCAGGTTCCCCGTTCACTATTCGGTGATCTGGAATACCGACTGAAATCTTTCAGAAAAAAATATCCGGCAAATAATTAAAAATCACAATATGGCAAAAATCAAAGGAAGTATCGTAGTTGAAGTTGAGAGGTGTAAGGGATGCGAGATTTGCATGGTTTCATGTCCCACCGGTACAATTGCCATGGCCAGGGAGGTCAACAGCAAAGGTTACCATTATGCTTACCCTGCAAACCCCGATCTGTGCATAGGATGCGCCAACTGTGCGATCGTATGTCCCGACGGTGTAATAACAGTTTATAAAACAAAAGTATAGCGGCATGGAACGAGAACTAAGATTAATGAAGGGAAATGAGGCTGTAGCCGAAGCTGCAATCAGAGCCGGGGCCGACGGCTATTTCGGATATCCCATAACGCCCCAGAGCGAGATAATTGAATATCTGATGGAGGCTAATCCCTATGAGACTACAGGAATGGTAGTTCTTCAGGCTGAAAGTGAAGTGGCTGCCATAAATATGGTCTATGGGGGAGCAGGGTGCGGTAAGAAAGTGATGACCACATCCTCATCCCCCGGTATAAGCCTTAAGCAGGAGGGGATATCTTATCTGGCAGGTGCTGAGCTACCGTGCCTCATTGTAAATGTTGTAAGAGGCGGTCCCGGGCTGGGCACCATCCAGCCAGCCCAGTCGGATTATTTCCAGGCCGTCAAGGGAGGCGGACATGGTGATTATC
Source organism: Bacteroidales bacterium (assembly GCA_016936695.1). Classification (GTDB taxonomy): domain Bacteria; phylum Bacteroidota; class Bacteroidia; order Bacteroidales; family VadinHA17; genus LD21. Next base: position 20,346 of record JAFGXK010000221.1, read on the forward strand.
ACCTCATTGTTCTTGCACCCGCTTCGGTTCAGGAAATGGCCGATTTTGTGGGTCTGGGATTTGAACTTGCGTTCAAATACAGGAATCCTGCAATGATACTTTCCGACGGCGCTATCGGTCAGATGATGGAAAAAGTATGGCTGAGCCCTCAAAAAGAGAGGTCCAGGGAAGTACCCGAATGGGCTACTACGGGAAAGCCTGAGAACAGGAAAAGGAATATCATTACATCATTGGAACTTGATCCTGACAGGCAGGAGGCCTTTAACCAGAAACTGGTGGCAAAATATAATGAGATCAGAGAAAAAGAGGTCCGTTTGGAAGAATATCAGTGCGAGGATGCGGAATATCTTCTGGTTGCCTACGGGACAAGCGCCAGAGTATGTCAAAAAGCTGTTCAGCTGGCTCGTGAGGAGGGTATCAGGGCCGGACTGTTACGACCAATCACACTTTTCCCTTTCCCGTCGAAACGGATACGCGAACTATCAGATCGGATCAAAATGGCATTGGCGGTAGAGATGAGCGCCGGACAAATGGTTGAGGATGTCATGCTCGCGGTGAATGGGAAAGTCCCTGTTTACCACTATGGCAGAATGGGAGGAATTGTTCCGACACCCGATGAAGTTGTTGAAAACCTAAAAGAAAGGATAATAGGAGGCTGAGTTATGAAAGAAGTAACAGGAACAAAAGAATATATAAAACCCGAGAATCTGGTTTACAGGAAATCATCACTGCTAACCGATGATATAATGCACTATTGTCCTGGTTGCGGCCACAGTACGACCCACAGGATACTTGCGGAGATCATTGAGGAGGAGGGTATCGCTCATGATGTTATCGGGATTTCCCCCGTGGGATGTTCTGTGTTTATCTACAATTATATCGATATCGACTGGCAGGAGGCTGCCCATGGCAGGGCACCGGCACTGGCAACAGCAATAAAGCGACTGCTTCCTGATAAATATGTATTTACTTACCAGGGCGACGGCGATCTCGCGGCAATAGGAACTGCTGAGACCATCCACAGCTGCAACAGGGGGGAAAACATCCTCATTATTTTTATAAATAACGGGATATACGGGATGACCGGAGGACAGATGGCTCCTACCACACTGCCCGGAATGAAATCATCAACATCCCCGTATGGAAGGGATGTCAAAACCATGGGCAATCCATTGAAAATAACCGATATAGTGGCTACTTTACCGGGAACCTGTTATGTCACCCGCCAAAGCGTGCACAGCCCGGTCAATGTCAGAAGGACCAAAAAAGCTATCCGCAAGGCATTTCAATACCAGAAACTGAACATGGGTACATGCTTTGTTGAGATCGTTTCAAACTGTCCTTCGGGCTGGAAGATGACACCCGTCCAGGCAAATAAGTGGATGGAAGAAAACATGTTTCCATTTTATCCTCTGGGCGACTTTAAAGTGCCTGAAGAACAGCAAAGCCAACAACCTAAAACCGAGTAAAATGACAGAAGAGATATTGATAGCCGGATTCGGAGGACAGGGAGTCCTCTCAATGGGTAAGATAATGGTTTATTCTGGAATGCTTCAGGATATGGAAGTGAGCTGGATGCCTTCCTACGGCCCTGAAATGAGGGGAGGCACTGCAAATGTTATTGTGATACTCAGCAGCGAACGGATCAGCTCACCTATAATTAGGCATTTTGATACGGCAATAATCCTTAACCAGCAGTCGCTCGATAAATTCGAAAAGTCAGTCAAGCCCGGAGGTCTGCTTATATATGATTCAAATGGTATTGTCCGACATCCGGAAAGGAAAGACATATCAATTTTCAGGATTGATGCTACCGAAGAGGCTGCAAGATTGCAGAGCTCGAAAACATCCAATATGATCGTACTCGGAGGATTTCTGAAAATCAAACCGGTAATTTCGATGGAGAATGTGATAGCGGGACTGAAGAAATCACTTCCCGAGAGATATCATAAGATGATCCCGGAGAACGAAAGATCACTTATAAGGGGCGGAGAAATAATAATGGAAATTAACAAGGTATAACCAAAAACATCCTTGCTGGCCACAGAGTGAACCTGGACTGGTTTTTCAGGGCTCACTCTGTGGTTTTTTTCACTGCTCATTCGTAGAAATGCATTTCTGTGATGTATTTCCAGACAGCCGGATTGAGATAGTACGACATGTTTTTCCCTTTTTTGATCCCATTTCTGATAAATGTACCTGAAATATCCATCAGCGGGGCATTAACCCAAAGAACCCTCGCCTTCCTGAGAACTTCCTCAAGTTGTTCATTTTCTTTCTTTACCGTACCAGGCCGGGGATAAATGTATATAGGAAATCTCTTCACAATCTCTTCTGCATTTTTCCATTTATGAAGTGTGTAAAGATTATCCTCTCCCATTACAAGTACAAATCTGTGTTGCTGATACCTCTCGGTAAGGAGAGCCATGGTATCGATTGTATAAGAGGGTGAAGAGCGGTTAAACTCAATGTCGGACGACTTCATGTCAGGATTTCCGCCAATGGCAAGATCGACAAGATAGAGTCTGTCGCGGTCGGAGAGCAGAGTTGATTTCTTCTTGAGAGGATTCTGCGGGCTAACCACAAACCAAAGCTCGTCGAGGTCGGTGAATTCCTTCATATATCCTGCAATGGCAAAGTGCCCGATGTGAACCGGATTGAACGAACCGAAAAACAAGCCTATTTTTGACATAGGATAATTATTGATTTGCAGATTATTTACGATAGAGCTTCTGACCCACGGTTAATGAGGCTGCTTCAGCTAATGGTCAAGGAAACTCTTCACCATAAGGTAAACCTCCTTTTTTGCCTGGGCAAGATTGTCGTTGATCACTATATTGTCGAACCTGTCCGACAGTTTTATTTCCTCCTTTGCCTTTTCAATCCTGATTTTTATTCTTTCACTGTTGTCGGTTGCCCTTCCAAGAAGCCTCTTTTCCAGTTCCGGAACCGACGGCGGCATTATGAAGATTGAGATTGCTTCGGTACCGTAAAGGTTTTTCAGATTGATGCCACCCTTTACGTCGACGTCAAAAATTACGTTCATACTATTGTTCCTGATCCTTTCTATCTCACTCTTTAGCGTTCCGTAACGGTAACCTTTATAGACCTCTTCCCATTCGGCAAATTCATCATTATTTACTCTTCTCTCGAACTCGTCCGCAGATATGAACCAGTATTCTCTTCCGTTTTTTTCATTTCCCCTTGGTGGCCTGGTAGTGGCTGAAATAGAAAACTGCAGGTCCAGCCCTTTCTCAAGAAGATGGTTCACAATGGTTGTTTTACCTGCTCCGGAAGGGGCCGATATTATAACTAGCCTGCCTTTCATTTGATCTCAGAGTTGTGATCTTATAGTATATTGTTTGATTGTTCCTTGATCTTTTCCAGTTCATCCTTCATCCTTACCACCAGTTTCTGAATCGAGGCATCATTAGCTTTCGATCCCAGGGTGTTTATTTCCCTTCCTATCTCCTGGGCAATGAAACTCAGTACTTTTCCGTTCGGAGAAGGCGTGTCAATTGTTTCCAGGAAATATTCGCAATGCTTTTTCAGCCTTACCTTCTCCTCGTTTATATCAAATTTCTCCAGGTAGAAAATCAGCTCCTGCTCAAAGCGGTTTTTGTCCATGTTTTCTGTTCCGTTATTTTCTCTGAGAATTGCCCAAAGCTTTTCCCTTACCTTTTCAATCCTGCCGGGCTCAAATTCTTCAACCGCCGCAAGCGATTCAAGGATTCCTGATATCCTCTTTCTAAGGTCCGTCTCAATTGATTTTCCTTCTTCGATGCGGTAAAGATCGAGCACTTTTACTGACTCGGTTATACGTTCCTTTACTGTTTTCCACTCTTCTTCCGGCAATTCAAGCTTTTCTGTTTTGAGAGAATCCGGGAGCCTCATTATTATGGGCATTATCTGATCGTCAATGTTGATTTCAATCTCGGACGCCAGTTCCCTGAGCTGCCTGAAATAGCTTTTCACAATAGTCCTGTTTATTACCGGTATCCCTTCATCTTCAAGAATATCGAAATAAATGGAGAAATCGATTTTGCCCCTTTCCAGGAGCTGGCTGATGATATTTCTGATCTCCAGTTCCTTTTCTTTATAAAGCCAGGGAACCTTTGTGTTCAGGTCCAGTTGCTTGGAATTCAGTGATCTGATCTCGACAGTGATCTTTTTCTGGGGTGTTTCGGCTATGGATTTCCCGTAACCGGTCATGGATTTGATCATAAACGTTCAGGTTAGTGCTGAAAGGTACGAATTCCCGTTGTTTTTATAAAAAATGTTAAAAAAATAATAAAAAATGTCTTTTAATGACAAGATAATCAGTATTATAACTGTAATCAACAGGGATATTTCAGCATCTTCCGGATTGATTTTGTTATCTTTGCATAAATTAAACGTCCTATCTGACGTTATGATTTATACCTTGAACAGGTAAATCTTGTTTCAAAACCGATGCTTATGAAAGGAAGATCTCTCCTCCCTTTGATATTGTTTATATTTTTTTCCCTGCCTAC
>JAFGXK010000222.1 GCA_016936695.1 Bacteroidales bacterium
ATCTTTTGCCGGAGAACCAATTATTTTCAGCATAGCCCGCCCATCGGCGGTTATCTTGCCGGTTACAAATTCAGGAATATTGAACGATCTGAGGCATGAATCGTAGAATCCCGGATCCTTCTGAGGCACCATGAAAGGCTTGCTGAAGGTTCCGTCTTCACCCATTCCCTGTAAAACAGGGTATTCTCCAGAAGCTTAAGGTATTTCTCCGAGACCTTGTACTGCCCGTTTATCAGGTTCGTCTCAGCCAGACGCCAAATCACCCTTGCCGACTGCCCCATGTCGGGTATGGTCTGCATGCTTTCAAAGGCATATTTTATACATCCTACCACCTTTCATTCCTCACAAGGTAATCATAAGTCATTATCTGTTCCGCATCAAAATTTGCAAAGCTCCTGAAGCCAAAAAAGGCCAGCGGCTGAAAATCCCGTTGCCGGCTCTGCTGACTTCTTCGTCCTTGCCTGACCTTCGCCACACCAAAAATTCATATACAAAGATGACAAGGAGAAGGCTCAGATACGACCCTCCGACAAGCCAGTAGACAAGTGGGATAAAGAAAATACCGGCAATAAACCTTCTCGTTTGACCAGCGATCCTCATATATATCAGGCCTGCAATCATTGCAATCAGGAAACCTGTAATCGAAGTTAGCGGATAGAATTCGTTGCAAAGGATCATACCTGCCAGCAACGACGGAAGAAAACTTACAGGGAACAGTAAGGGATCGGGACTAATGAAAGCCAGCATCCTTTTTATTATCAGCTGCAGTACAAGTAGCAATCTAACGATGATCAGTGGCCCGGCAAAAGACAAGTAGTAAAATTGGGTGAGAAAATCTCCCAGCCAGCCGTTGAAACCTCCGGGAGATGCAATCCTAGACGTAAAAAAATCACCTGTCAGCAGAAACAGCTGAAACTGCTCCGCGAAATGAAAGTGGCTGTTGTAGAAGAACATAAAGAATATGAAGATCCCGGTGAAGAAGATCCCGGAAAACAAACGCTCTGAATTGCGGATAAACTGTTCGTTCTTCATAATATCCTACTGATGGCAGCTGTAACAAAACTAAGGATTGTTATGATACCTGACTCCCCGACCTTCTCCGGTTTTAAGTAACAGACCTTCTTTAACAAGAAAACCCAGGTCTTTTTTCAAAGTGTTTCGCGAGTAATTTTTTAGCTGACTTTCAAGCTCGCCAATTTGTGCTGTCTTATGCTCGCTAATGTACTCTGGAATGCTTTGCCCCTGTTTCAAGCACACAAGTTATTTTTCTCACGAAGATAATGCGGGGTGATCTATGCCAGACTCAGGCCGTAGGCCTTGAATAACATAAGGTCGGGCTACGCCCGTCCTCGTGACCACCAAGTGTCAGGGTTTTAAAATATCGGGAATCCCAAGGTCCTTGCAAATCTTGCGACAAAGATTTTCCTTTATGTCGGGGTGACGGGGAACAGTAGATATTTTGCCACTACCGATATTCCTGTAGAGAGAATGGTTGCTCCCTTCACGGACAAAAGAACAACCGTTTCTTTCAAGAAACTTCAGAAGTTTGTTCCTCTTCATCAAAAAGTGAAAGACATAGTTTGAGTTATCATTTTATGTGATTTCCCTTTCCTGCTTCTTGATCTTATATCTTCAAAAACAAGATTCACTGCATCAGTAAGGTTTTCCTTTGCTTCCTCCAGTGTCTCACCTTGAGTATTGATCCCAGGTATCTCCTGCACGTAAGCAATATAACCACCTTCCACACAAGGTTCAAAAACAGCAGTCATCTCAATGTTTTTCATCAGTATCTATTTTTTATTTAAAAGGTCTGTTGCCTGCCTGTCGGCAGACAGGGAACCCGCGTGTCTGATATTACTGACATACGTGTTTGTGTTTTTATGCACGTGGGTTTCATAAAACCACTGTTTACAAAGTTATGCTATTTTTCAGCAAATGAGAATGATTTTCTTTTAGTGTGACTTAATTCTCTAAGGAAGGTGAGGCTTGTACGACAAAAAGAATCCGGAGTGTCATTTCTCCAGCCTTGAGGGCTGGCATTCCATCCCGATAGCCATCTGGAGTCCCTGTCCCGTTAGGAGCAGGGGCAAAGGTTTTCCGGTAGTACCGGTGGTGCCCTATATCCATGAACGGCGTTAGCACAAAATAGAAAAACATACGAATTTTTATCGATTAACGATAATTTTTAATATGATAAACGACAAGTTTTTTACCTGAAACGATATGTTTTTGGAAGAAAGACCGAAGACGGAAGACAGGAGACGGAAGACGGAAGGAAGAAGAAGGGGTGACGGGGAGAAGACACCCTGTGCCTTTTGCCCTGTGTCCTGTGCCCTGTGCCTCCCCCTTCATTACTTCCCCGAGAGCAGCTGATCCGCCGCCAGCACAAGGAACATGAAATTAGTTGCTCCTCCTCCCATAACGTATTCCTGCTGCTGCCACAGGTAAGGCCAGTCGAGGAGTTCCGGAAAATCGGGACGGATAAGTGCTGTTCCCGATGAAACACCTCCCGGAATATATGACCAGTCGGCCCTGTTGACGCCATAGGCTACGTTAGTCGACCGTGCTCCGACTCCCGATGCAAACGAAGCGGTATTGGTCCCGGGATGTACACCCAGTATGAAGTTAAGGGCATTGAATACCGGCGCGGCGGGGAACACATCGGGGAATGCCTTGTGCAGGTAATACTGCCTTACACCGAAAGACTGTATGTCCCATCCTGCACCCCAGATATTCGGCCTGTACGGTACTCCGAATGGTGTCTCGGCAGCCTGCTTCATTATTCCTTCCGATACTCCTTTCAGGGCATCCTTCACGGCTGCCGTAAAACCCGGATCGTTGATCGCCGGAAGCGCTCTTCCTATGAGCCATCCAACTTCGCGGACTCCCTTAATGACGGCTTCTTTATTATTTATCAGGAAATCCTTGTACTGCCTGTCCCCGGTGGTAAGGAAAAGTTCTGATGCCAGATGCAGCTTCGAATTGATTGTTCTTCCATTCAGCTGGTAATCACTTGAAAATATCGCTTTGGCAAGCTCCAGACATTGCATGCTGAGGGTGTCGTTGAATCCCTTCAGCACCCTTGCTGCTGCTGCCATATGGGCTGCCGTGGTAAGCTCGCGCGAAGGATTGTTCTCGGTGAACACCCAGCGATCATCAGCCGGTGAGGAACGTGTACCGGTCTTCTCTCCGGGCTTGAGTTTGCTGTCGTGGATCAGACCGTCGGTCATGGTCGAGCCGTCGCCAAGAAGTACATACTGTCTCTTTTCAGGACAGATGATCCCCCTGTAGAGCCGGCCGAGATTACGGTAACCGCCAACAATCGACAGGGCTCCATGCTCTATCTGCTGAAGCAGGTCGGGTTTACCGTCGGGCTGATGTATCTCCACAATCCTGGTATGCTGGTCGACAGATGTTTCGTCGTAGTCAACCCCAAAAGCCTCGTAAGCTCCTATAAGAATATAAACCTCTCCGCTCTGCGACTCTACCCTGAGGTCGTAATCACCTGCGTCGTGCCATCCTCCGATATTCAGTCCGGGTACATGATCCCCTGATTTGTAACTGGTAAGTGTTGAACTGCCCTGGATGTATCCGTCAAAATGATTATGGTCTGTCGGGGCCATCCTTGCATCGTCCATGTGGCAGAGTCCGTGCCAGACACGGTATTTCTCGTTTACCCTCATATGGCACATCTGAACGGGAAGGAAATACTCGAGAGTAGGCTGCCAGACATTCCTTTCAAAAACGTCGTCAGCTATCCTGAAAGGCTGCGAATGTTCATTGCCGTACTTAACATAATACAGTCCCTCACGGGTTATCTTCGAAAAATCAAATTTCAGATACTTGTATCTCAGGAAGGTACCCCAGTATTCTGCTTTGGCCGGACTCAGGGGGGTAGCAGTTCCGTTTTCCTCAACCCTCATCAGGACAGGCGTTCCGAAAGCATTTTCATTTTTGTCGATCTCAATAATCGCCACCTTTTCCTGACCGGTGCGATAACCGATCTGGGAGACATGGATCATGGGGGAACTCTTCCATCCCTCAACCATATTGGGAGTGATCACCCATTCTATTGCATTCTTCGTTGCTCCCCCGGGCACAACCGTCCTGACAACAAACCACCCGTTATTGTGAACATACCTTCCGTCGAGAAGCTGAAGATCGCCTGTCTTCGATTCGATAGTCATCCTCAGAAGATCGGTTTCGGGTGCCACCACCAGTTTCCGGCCTTTTGCCATGGGCTGAGCCGCAACAATTTCTCCTTTGGCATCAGTCATAGCCGGACCGTTGGCCTGCTGAGTGAAAATCCCTGACCGGCTGTCCATGAACCAGGTCTTCCCAAAAAGAATACCCGGGTACAGTTCCATATTAAAGCCAACCTTGCCTATAAACTCTTCGGGAACAGGGGTGTCGAGATCGACGGTGACTACAACCGATTCTCCCCTGGCTGTAACCTTTACCGAATAGTTAAGGTTCAGGTCGGGATATTCGATCGGATTGAAGCCCTTGCGGTTAATAGCCGGATCGGGATAGGAAAGCTTCGCCGTTATCGAGTGCCCTGCTGAATCGACCGTTCTCCCAAGCTGCTTTGGTATGGGCTGCCACTGGCCGGGAGTCTCGTCGAGCCTTATGTCGCCGTTGGTGGCCAGCCTCTGACCATGCATTATAACAGCCACTCCTCCCTGATGACCTTCGGGATAGATATCCTGGAAAGCCATCACGTTGACACCTCCGCGCTCGAAATATTCAAGTTTGTTCAGGGTGAATCCCTGCGAAAAAGTAGTTTGCATTGCAAGAAAGCACCCTGCCACCATTAAAAGTCTTTTCATTTCAGTCAGTTTATCTAAATCACATTCCCTTTTTTATCCATACAATCGAGCCATCATCAGGATGAGGCCTTCCCGGCCTGTAAGTGTACTTAACAGTGTTCCTGTTATTCCTGGCATAGTTTGGAACGGCCATCATCGGTGTGCCGTCGGCCCAAAGGCCAGTGATCACCATGATTCCTCCGAGCAGGTCTTTTTTCCATTCAAGCGAAAGCGGGCCTGTCCCGATATACTTGTCGATGTCGGGCTGATCGGCTTTTTCCACATTGTAGATCATGGGGCCGTAGCGGAGGGCTGTCCTGCCCCTGTCAGCAACTATCCTGTCGTCGGCAGTTATCGTCTGGATCTCCATCGGCAGCTCGAAGTCGATCCTGTCACCTTTTTTCCATTTCCTGGTAAGGACTGCATACCCGTTAACAACTGTAACCGTAACATCTTTCCCGTTTAATTTCAG
>JAFGXK010000223.1 GCA_016936695.1 Bacteroidales bacterium
GTCAAGGTTAATGTCACCACCAATGGAGTATGAGTATTTGTTAAGCATTGAATTGGGGTACTGTCCCTTGTTCTGTGTCCAGTTGAATGAGCTGCGGAAAGATGTGTTTTCTCTGTTTATACCAACACTGACATTGTTATTGGTAATATATCCAGGCTCGAGGAAGTTATTGAAATTGTCCTTCCCAACCGGGAGATATTCATAATCCCTGAACTCCAGCGCAATCGGGTCCCACTGCCTCTGGATTGACCCGTCCATGAAGGTTCCCCACGATTGGTCCGAGTTAAGGTCATATATATATGAGGTACCACGTCCGTACACACTCTGCTTTTCCGGTATGGCCAGAAATCCGGCATTGAACATCGTGTGAGTGTTGAGATCAACCGTTACGCCCATCTTTTCAGTACTCCCGTTCTTGGTCGTGATCATGATGGCACCGTCACGCCCGCGAAAACCGTAAAGAGCCGAAGCAGTAGCACCTTTAAGAACTGACATTGATTCAATGTCTTCCGCAGGAATATCATTCAGTCTTTTGTTGGTGTAAGGTACGCCGTCAATGACAATGATAGGATCTGAACCGCGAAGCAAAATCTTTGGTTCAACGTTGAAATCCGTAGAGTTCTGAACCAGTATGCCTGCCACCTTACCGGTCAGTGAAGTCCCCACATCGATTCCTCCCACACTTTGCAGGCTCTCACCGGAAACTTCCTGTACTGAATATCCCAGAGCCCTCTGCTCTCTCTTGATACCCAGGGCAGTTACTACAACCTGCTCTATCTCAAGAGATTCGGGAACAAGGGAGATGTTAAGAAATTCATCACCTCTGATAACCCTCTCAATGTTCGTGTACCCGAGGAAAGAGAAAACTACAGTTTCACCTGCACTGACATTCGACAGGGAGAAATTGCCCTCCATATCAGTGGATGTCCCACGCGTGGTGTTCTTAACCAGTACGGAAACTCCAGGCATCGGAGCACCGGTTTCATCGGCTACCGTACCTTTGACTGTAACAGTTTGTGCATTGACTGCATAAACCCCAAAGAACAGGAACATCAGAAAGAATATCCCGATTCTTTTGGAACATAATGATAATTTCATAGGTCTTGTGGTTAGGTTAGACTTAAATGTGTTATAAAACATGAAACCAATTTACGACAGATAAGTCTTGAAGTGAAAGTAATTACCTGCACAAAAAGCATACAGTCTGAATATTCTCACTTCTCCCGGAGAATAGTTGTGAAGTGCCCATTATAAGGGTGATTCAAAAGTGCCTTGTATCAGCCCGGGTTCAGCCTGACTTATGAAAATGGGCATTTTGTAGTGGTAATGTAGTGGCAAATTACAAAACTGTAGGGTAGTCAAAGTCCCAGTATATAGTATACCAGACTCTCCTCATGTGGAAGATTCATCCTTTTTCTCAACCTGTATCTGCGGGTCTCGACACTCTTGACCGAAATATTCATCAAAGGAGCCATCTCCTTGGAGGAGAGATTCATTCTGAGATAGACACAAAACCTCAAATCGTTCGGGGTAAGATTTGGATGCTGGCTTTTCAGCTTGTCGATGAATCCCTTATCGGCATCATTGAAGGCCTTGACAAACACTTCCCAGTCTCTTCTGTTGTTGAGATTCCTGTCAATCAGCCTGGCAACTGAACTGATATTATCGCTTTTGTCCTTTCGGGTTAATTCATTCTTGATTTCATTAAGCAGTTCATTCTTTTTCAGAATGTTCATCTTTGAAAGGGCCAGCTCGCGATTCTTTGTCTCTATATCCCTGTCAAGCTGTTTGTTCCTTAATTCAATAATCAGCTTGTCCTTTTCAAGCTGTTCGTTTCTCAGTTTCTTTAAATAGTGGCGTTTGTAGGCAGCATTGACCGCAAAACCGGCCATTACCACCATCAACAGGTAAAGCAGGAGAGCCCTGTTAGATAAAAACCATGGCCTGTTTACCCTAAAACTGTATGTCAAGATATTGTCGGTCAGCTTATTGCCAATCATGGCCCTCGCCATGAAAACATATCTGCCAAAACTGAGGTTTTCATATTGTGAAACAGCTTTTGGTGTCCAGTCACTCCAGCGATTGCTCTGCCCTTCCAGTTTGTACTGGTAGTTGACATCCAGGTATTTATTATAGGTTGGCACTGAATAACTTATAGTTAATATGCCGCCTTTGAACTTAAATTCACCGGGAGTCCCGGTCCTGATATGAAATACTTTATTATCCAGGTCCTGTATTGTAACCGAATTAAGGAAAATCTGATAAGAGGCATCTAACTCCACCCTGGGGAGATCAATGGTCAGATAACCGTTGGCGGTGCCCAGAAGATAAATCTCATCCCCGATTGCTTCAATATTCTCGAAACTCTGTATTACCTTCCTGAGATCAAGTGGTATCGGTAATGACTGAATTTGAGGTCTGTTGGTCAGATGGTCTATAGCTGCATAATATATGTTTTCTTTCGAGAAACCCCATAACCTTCCGTTTTTGTCAGCTATCAGCTTTCCCGAAACATATTCTTCACTTATGATGAGTGGGCTAAGCAGGCTGTCATAGGCGAATGAGCTGGTTATCTCATTGTACCTGTAAATACCCTTTTCACAGGCATAGAGAATTTCACCGTTATATTTTGTCAGGCTGGAATTCTTCAAATTTGCAGGAAACGGTTCCATGGTAACCTCAACTATGCCTGACAGGCTGTCGTTCATTTCAAGCCTGTAAACGCCCTTATATTCATGGCTTACCCAGATCTGACCCCGGTTGTCAAGCTCAAAGAACCTTGCTGAACTGTTGAAACCCTTGATTCGATTCCTGAGCTTCCAGCAGCCGGAGACCCTGTGCAAAACGGAGAGCCCGTTATAGTTGCCCTTGACAAGCAACCCATCCCTGCCAGGCACCTCCCTGAAGGCCCAGGTGCCAGGGTTGTCATCAATAAGAATGGCTTTATCCTCCTTGATGATATAGGTTCCAAGATGATGACCGCATAACAAATCCTGATCATTGAAATTATACAGTTCCCATACCTGACCGTTAGTGCCCTCAATAAACCTGAATGGTTCATTGCTGTTTACCTTTTTGCAGAACAGGCCCTGATTGGTTCCCAGATACAGATAGTCGTCAAATACTTCAGAAGTATACACTGTTCCAAGCCGTCCGCCAAAGTCATGAAAAACCTTTACCGGAGCGGTTATGTTGGCACAGTTGATTCCGTTATCCAAACCTATCCACAGGTTATGGTCACTGTCTTCGAAAAGTGATAAAGCAGTGTTATTGCTTAGTCCGTTTGTCTGGTCAAGCCTGTAGAAAATCTGACCTTCACTATTGATATGAAGGACACCGTCAGAAATGGTCCCCACTACAAAACTGCCGTCGGAAAGTTGCAGCCCGCAGAATACTTTTCCATCAGCAATGAGATGGTTGGCTTCTATATCCCACATCTCTGCACTTTTCCCATTCAGTTTATAGAAGCCTGATTCCAGGGTCAGCAGGATAAGTTGATCGTGACTCCCGAAGATGCCAATTATCCTCTTGTTGATAATTTCAGGATCGTCAACCAGCAGCCGGGGCTCACCGCTTTCCATTCGGTAGAGCCCCTTGTTCCTTATACTGAAATAGATGTTATCCTTTATCTTGTACGCCCTGTAAATGTCCATTTCAGGATCTACTATCCTGAATTTGCCTGTGGTGCTGTTAAAGAAATAGATTTTGTCATTTGACTGAAATACAACCCATTCATTGAGATCAAGAATGCTCCAAATCTGGTCATCATCCTTGATGTTCTCTTCAAGAAATGGCAGAAGCGAGACATATTCCATTTTCCCGTAGGGATTTCGGATCCAGTATCCAAACTCCATGTAGCACCCGGTGTATATTCTGTCACCTATTGCCCTGACACACCTGATGATCGTGTTATTGGGTGAGGGGTACAGATTCCATTCCGATCCGTTGAACTCCAGCAAACCCCTGTTATTGGCCACATAAATGAATTTCTCTTCAGACTGAGATATCTGCCAGTTCTGGTTATCCGCATTATAATCTTCAGGAGTAAAAACCGTTATCGGTGGCAATGTCTGGGCGTAAAGGCCATTCAGGGAGATGAGACAGACAATTACCACTATTTCTGTCAGAAGCTTCACGGCAGCTAGCTTATTCTGTGGCACAGGTTCAGGTTATGAAGCATGTAACAAATGCAAAGTTAATGATTATTTCAGCTTCCTTATACCGGTCTTTCCAAGGGGATACAGTCTTTCATGACTGCCTGAGGTCTCTTATTTCCCTGCACGGATTACCGGCTGCAAAAACATCTGAGGGCATATCCCTGGTGACAACACTTCCTGCCCCGATAACAGACCTGTCGCCAATAGTAAC
>JAFGXK010000224.1 GCA_016936695.1 Bacteroidales bacterium
AAGCTGTTCCCCGTTTGCATCGGTCAGTTCCCAACTTACATCCGATGTACTTTTATTAACGATTATAGAATGATATACAGAATTATTAAGAATATCATCCTGATCCATAATTAACCCCCATTGTCCAGGGTCATTTGCCGGGAAAAGACAAAAGAAATAAGATTTCCCGTTGATACTGGCTTTATACCTATGGTTATTGGCTGCCTGATTGGTATTGTTAGCCAAAATATCCCCACTCTGCAGGAATGCCATGAGGTACTCAGAATGCTTTAAGGATGGTGATATACTATTCTGTAATGCATTTATCTTTTCAATAAGATTTTTTATTTCCTCATTGTCCGAATTTTCACAATGGGATATAATCACTTCAGCTTTTGTTAAAAAGTTGGAAAAATGAGAATATCCCATTTCCCAGGCGGGTTCCTGTAATTGAGTCAGCAACAAACAGACTGTTTCCAATGCAGAAATTGAATCCCTTTTTTCAAGGCACAGCAGGCTCCCTTCCAGCAATGCAACAGCACCCAGAGGGATACTATTCTGAATAAGGACCTCAGGATAGTCATTCCATATCAGTTTATAAGTTTCAGTCGCATCATCATACAGATTCAGTTTTTTCTGAAGGCGTGCAATTATGTTCAAAATTTCACCACGTGATTGTTCATCCCTGACTGCTCTAAGGGTGTTTTGATAAAATTCCAGGGCTTTGGGATAGTTTTCCTCCCCGAATTCGATCTGCCAGCCCTTTGTCAGGATATTTTCCATTGATCGGGGCCTTGGAACCTCAATGAAAGATATAAAATCATCAGGTAAATAAAGAAAGTTCTCGTTCAACAGATACGGAGTTCCGGTTTCAGGTAAATAGAAGATTCCGGTGACAGATTGTTGATGTTTAATGAAGCTTAGTAATAATGAATCCCGGAATATTATATTTTTCGGTACAGCTAATGTGACTGAAATTTCGGCAAAACTATTTTCAACTTTTTGAAGATATTCATTTGTTTCACTGATAATTTTCTGGCCGGCCTCCAGGAGGCTGCTTCTTTGTTCACGTTCAACAAGAGCCTGGTCGTTCTTAATACCCCTTAAGGCAAGTATACCGAGTATCAGGCATGGCAGTACTATTACCAGGGCGTAAGCGATGATGATTCTCTGTCTTTTTGTTTCTCCTCTTTTCTTCATCACAATGATAAATACAATTCATTATGATTCAACTCAATAATTGATGTTACAATTTAACAAAAATTCAGCAGTTATTTTTAAAGAATTGAGCCAGATTTGTCAAGAACAGATCAAGAAAGATAATGTTTGAGGTACAGTTTGCGGTTAAATAAGTTATAATATTAAGTATGTTCAGGAGGGATGAAAAGGAATTTCCCAATTATTCTTTTAACCACGAGGTAACACAGAGTTAAAAACGAATTTACAGATTTCCTCTTCGTTCCTTCATCCCTTCTTCAAGCCAACACCCGTCATGCATTCTTGCACCCTGCGTCGTGAGTGTTAAGCAGTGTGTCTGAACTGCATTAAACGGATTGTATGATTTCTCCGGGGAATAGGATCTGTTAATCCCACAATAAAATAATGCTATTCTATCATTCCGGCACCGACTGTCTCATTTGTTCCTTCATCGATCAGGACAAGACTTCCTGTGAAATTATTCTTTTTATATGAGTCGAAGATAACCGGCCTGCTAGTCCTGATGCTGATATTTGCTATGTCATTCATTTGTATATCAAGGTCTTCAAAATCCTTTTCAAGATTGTTGATATTCATTCTGTAGTTGACATTTTTGATAATGCAGGCAGCCTCGTTTGTATTCATCCGGATAAGATATTTTCCTCCGATCCGCATGGGTTTCTCATTAAACCAACTGATCATCAGAGTAATATCCTGATTTACTAAAGGAAGGTCATCAGGAGATGCCAGCATATCACCGCGACTGATATCAATATCATCTTCCAGCGTTATGGAAACTGATTCTCCGGCTCTGGCTTGTGTGAGAGATTTTTGAAGGACATCAATACTTTTGATTTTTGATTTAAGCATTGACGGCAATACAATTACATCATCGCCGGGCCTGAAGGTTCCACCTGCGACCCTTCCGGCATAACCGCGATAATCGTGGTATTCGGAAGTATTTGGGCGTATAATTGTCTGTACGGGAAACCTTGGATGTTCAGACTTTATATGCTTGTTGATTTCTATAGTTTCAATAATACCCAGGAAAGTCTGACCGTCGTACCAACTCATGTTTTCTGAGCGGTCAACCACATTGTCACCACGTTTTGCGCTCATGGGGACATAGTGAGTGTCAATTATTCCGAGTTTTTCAGCGAGTTCGGCAAGTTCTGATTTTATATTGCTGTAAACCGTATTTTCCCAGTTTACAAGATCCATCTTGTTGATAGCGAAAATAATATGCTGAATGTCGAGCAATGATGCTATATAGGCATGTCTGATGGTTTGTTCAAGTACCCCTTTTCTGGCATCGATAAGTATGACGGCAAGATCGGCAGTACTTGCGCCGGTCACCATATTCCGGGTATACTGGATATGTCCGGGAGTATCGGCAATTATGAATTTTCTTGCGGGAGTTGCGAAGTACCTGTAAGCAACGTCAATTGTAATTCCCTGTTCGCGTTCGGCCCTTAAACCATCGGTAAGAAGCGAAAGATCAATATCTTCTCGGCCCAGTCGTTTTCCTGACTGGACGATATGCTCCATCTGATCCTCGAATATTGATTTGCTATCGTACAGCAGGCGTCCAATCAGAGTGCTCTTGCCATCGTCGACACTGCCTGCCGTTGTAAATCTGAGCAGGCCTCTTCCATTTCCGTTAATATCGTTTCCCATTAAAAATAGCCCTCCTTCTTACGGTCTTCCATTGCTGCTTCGGACCGTTTGTCATCATACCTTCCTCCTCTTTCAGTAACTCTGGTAGCCGCAATCTCAGAAATTATTTCTTCGAGCGACCGGGCATTTGAAAGAGTAACACCCGTACAGGTAATATCTCCTATTGTCCGGCAGCGGACATCAGTCTCGAATACCGACTCATCAGGCTTAAGCTGCATAAAAGGAGCCCAGGCAAGGTGTACCCCGTTGCGCTTGAATATTTTCCGTCTGTGAGTATAATAAAGGCAGGGAAGTTCTATTTTTTCATTTAAGATATACTGCCATACATCGAGTTCTGTCCAGTTGCTGATGGGAAATACTCTGAAGTGTTCTCCCATATTTTTATGTCCGTTGAAAATATTCCAGAGTTCAGGTCTCTGGTTTTTTGGATCCCAGTGACCAAATTCGTTTCTGTGAGAAAAGAAACGCTCCTTGGCTCTGGCTTTTTCTTCATCCCTCCGGCCGCCTCCGATGGCGACATCAATGTTCAGATCATCGATGGCGTCCAGCAATGTTACAGACTGTGCTTTATTCCGGCTTGCATTGACTCCCTGCTCTTCAGCGACTCTTCCTTTGTCAATGGAATCCTGAACATATTTTACAATTAACTCCACACCAAGTTCTCTGGCCAGATCATCCCTGAATTTAAGAGTCTCTTCAAAATTATGACCGGTATCGATATGCATAAGGCTGAAGGGCATTTTAGCCGGCCAGAATGCTTTTTTTGCCAGATGCACAAGTACGATTGAGTCTTTTCCTCCTGAAAAGAGGATAACCTTCTTTTCAAACTGTGCAGCTACTTCTCTCATTACAAAAATAGCTTCATCTTCAAGTTCCTTAAGATGCAGATCGTTAATTATCAAGGCGTTGTTCATGTCTGTGTAAACGTTTCTCAGTTATTTGGTATGAAGGCCGCATTCTTTAAGACCTCCTGTTTCCCACCACCATCTGCCTGACCGGAAATCATCTCCCGGTTTAACGGCCCTGGTGCATGGTTCACAACCTATGCTTACAAAACCCCTGTCGTGAAGGGTATTGTATGGTATGTTATTATTTTTAATGAAGTTCCTTACCTCCTCGTACGACCAGTTAAAAAGAGGATAAAACTTATACACCTCTTTCGCCTCATCATACTCGATCCAGTCCAATTGGCTTCTTTCATCCGATTGATCTGCCCTGATTCCGGAGATCCATACTTTCTTGTCTTTAAGAGCCCGGCCAAGAGGTTCAACCTTTCTTATCCTGCAGCACTCGAGCCTGTTTTCCTTTGAATAATAAAAGCTGTAAGGTCCCTTTTCAGTTACCATAGATTCAACTGCTTCATTATCCGGGAAATATATTTTTATTCTCTTTTGATATTTCTTTATTGTCTCATTATAGACCTTATAGGTTTCCGGGAAAAGCCTTCCGGTGTCGATGGTCGCAATTTCGACAGGCAGATTATTATCAAAAATAAAATGAGTTATCACCTGGTCTTCAGCTCCGAAGCTGGTGGTAAAAAGTATGCTGTCAGGAAAGTGTGACGTTAGTATCTCTAAGGATTCTTGTATTGATTTTCCCCGTAGTAATCTGGCTAAATTTGTGGTATCCGACTCTTTTTTCATCTGATTTCTTATTAATATAAAGCTTAATCCTGTGAATATTAGCCCATAACCTTTCATGGAAATAATACAGGATTGTCTTTGTTACAACCTCAATTCCACCAATTGAGACAGCAAGAGACACCTTCCCTGTTATCAGATAGCTGATCAGCATTGTATCAAGTGTACCGACAATTCTCCAGGAAAAAGACTTGATCATGCTTTTAATTGGTTTGTCTGTACTTTCGCCGAATTTGGATGATCCTTTTTTCAGATTATCTTCCTCGGCCTTGTTTAGGATAACATCAAGCATACGACAGGTCTTTTTATTAAACAAAAGTATAACTACAGACCGACAGGATGGTTAGTAATAATGCGGTAAAAGAATCAGTATTTATACATATCCCTGAATGTGTAAAAAGCCTCATTTTTTATATGGACAGGTCACCCGGATTCCCGGGGCAGGCGTATTGCATACATTCCTCACTGATTTACTCATTTAAATGACCATAAAATTATCAGCTTAAGCATTATCCTGCAGCGCGTCTTTTACCAGACTTATGTTTGTTTCCCGTTTGAAGGAATAAGTTCTGTCTCTCCGGCTGCATATCTCAAACAGTTGCAGTGCTTTTTCAAGAAAGACTGTTGATTTGTATTTAAGTCCTGTCCCGGAAAGAGTTTCCGCCAGCAGTTCAATATTCTCAACGCTGAAACCCTGCAGTGTATCCAGGTATGCATCCGTCTCTCCGGCGTCCATACCGAGTAATTTTTCAAGATCGAGGTTAGCATCATTCAATAACATCTCCTTCAGGTCTGCTGTAACCTTTTCAAGGGTAATAGCCAGGCTTTCATTTCCGCCGAATAATTTTTGCCGGATAGCCATCATTATCCTTCCGAT
This sequence comes from Bacteroidales bacterium, assembly GCA_016936695.1. Lineage (GTDB taxonomy): Bacteria > Bacteroidota > Bacteroidia > Bacteroidales > VadinHA17 > LD21. Next base: position 5,371 of record JAFGXK010000224.1, read on the forward strand.
CTTTTCAATTTCTCTCAGCAGATAATCCTTTTGTTCCATGGAAGTTATGTGTTATCGCCCTTCGTCCCTCCGTCCCTTTGTCCCTCCGTCTTCTCCCCTTCTCCTCTTCTTCCTTCTCCCCTTCTCTTCTCCCCACCTCCCCCTCATCTTCCTGACGACTGAAAGAAGTCTTACTGTCCTGCCGTCTCTCCGGGGCAATACACCAAAGGTACAATCTTTTTTCAGCTGGTGATATCTGGATTGTGTTACCCCCTTCCCCAGCCTTCCCCCAGGGGGGAAGGAGCGGGCAGCCACCTGCAGGATTCAGACAACAATCTCGTTATCGTCACTTCCCAAATATCCTCTAGGATTGCAGGAGTATTCAATGGAGAAATCATTTCCCCCTTGGGGGAAACGGGAAAGGGGGTAAGTGAGATGTTGAAAAAGAAAGGGGGTAAGTGAAATACCGAATAAGGAAGGAAGTCAAAAAAAGTCAAATCAGCCAAAAAAAATTTGCATCGTATTAAACTATTGTCTACATTTGTAGACAGATGTCAAAAAACGTAGACCTTATGTACCTTACAAATGCAGAAGAACAGGTTATGAAGGTGTTGTGGGATCTCGAGAAAGCCTTCATAAGGGATCTGATGAACGGGTTTCCAGACCCCAGACCAGCCCAGACTACCGTATTTACTTTGCTTAAACGAATGATCGACAAGGGTTTTGTCGGATTCAGGCAGTATGGCAATTCGAGAGAGTACTATCCCCTTGTGAGCAAGCACGACTATTTCTCAAGGGAGATAACCGGCATAATCAAAGATTTTTTCAACAATTCCACATCCCAGTTTGCATCGTTCTTTGCCGATGAAACCGACATGACGAAAGAGGAACTTGAAGAACTGCGGCAGATCGTTGAAAAGAAAATAGCTCATAAAAAGGCAAAAAAATGACAGCTTACCTTATCAGATCAGGTGTCTGTATGGTCCTGCTTTTCGGGCTCTACCACCTGATCCTCAGGAAAGAGAAGCTTTTCAGCTTCAACAGGTTCTATCTGATCTTTGCGGTAATATTCTCCCTTGCCGTTCCTTTCGTTTCGATACCGGTTGAAATTGGTTCCGGACCGGCTGCGGTTGAAATAGCAGAGGCATTCAACCATATTCCGCCTGTAAATTCCGGAGAATATCCTGAAGTGACTGTTCAGCAGAATTCCTTCGCTGACAAAACGGTTTTCACGGAAACAAGCGTTACCCATTCCTTGCCCCAGCCTGTGCAGAAGCAGGCAGATCATAACGGCATCGCGGTAATACTTCTGATTATCTACCTGGCTGGACTGGCCCTGATGTCGGCCAGGTTTGTCAGAAATGTAATGGTTGTCAGACGGATGTTGCTGAAATCGGAAAAGATTGATCAGAGCTGGTACAGGATCGCCCTTCTCGACGGTCTTTCAAGCCCCTTCAGTTTTCTGCGCACAGTGTTCCTCGACAGGCATGATTACCGAAAACACAGGATCCCGGCGAATGTCCTTAGGCATGAGCTTGAACACATAAGGCAGGCACATTCTCACGACGTCATCTTCTTTGAGCTTATGAATATGATCTTCTGGTTCAATCCCATGCTTTACATTTTCGGGAGGGCGGCAAGGATCAACCATGAATATCTGGCCGACGAGGCAGTGGTAAGGGAGTCGCGGGATCCTGAAACCTATGAGGGTGAGCTGATCAGCTTCATCCGCAGCAGGGCAATTGTACCGTTCACATGCGGGCTTAACTCTTCGATGATAAAAGACCGGCTTCTGATGCTCAACACGGTCGCCTCAGGGCCGGGCCGTAAGATCAGGATGATTGTTGTTTCGGTCATGTCCGTTCTTCTGCTTACCCTGCTCAGTCTCCGGCCGGCATATCCCGGTACTCAGGATGACAGGAACAGGAAGAAATTGTTAAGGGCAGAGGATATCGTTATTGAAGAAGTGAATTTCAGTGATCCTGGTTTCAAGCCGGTGAAAGCCCTGATGGTCATTGACGGCAAGCCACTTTCATTCAGCGACACTGTCATTGTTGATCCGGGGCAGGTAAAAACCATCTGCGTAAGGCAGGGACGCGACGCGATCCGCAGGCATGGCAGGGACGCGAAAGGAGGAGCAGTCGAGATAACAACCTATCAGAACGACCTGAAGTCTGATCCAGATTCAAACTACTTCAAGCCTACCTGGACGGTTAACAACAGGGTTCCGGAAGGACCGGTAAGGATTCCCGTTTCCAACTTCCGTTCACTAAGTCTGTGGACCTATCCGGTGTTCCCGGAACAGGACCGGATAAGGCGCTGGAGAATAGTGGATATAATGACCAGGGACTATTATCAGATTAAGGGAAAGGTTATCCGGAAAAATGGTGACCCTTTCGCGGGAGTAAAGGTAAGCTCCACGGGAAATCCTTTCACCGCTACATCAGACAAGGACGGGCGCTTTCTTCTTAAGGATGTTGGAGAGGATGCCCTGGTCACGGTTACCGGGGAAGGATGCGAGCCATTGTATTTCAGGGCGTTCTTCAGACACGATCTTAAGATAACCCTTGACAAAGACAGTGAACCGGATTTCAGCCTGGACAGTGAGGGTCATCTGGCTGTGGATTTTTCTGGCAGATGGAGATGCAGGGAAATGTATGGATTTACTCCCCGTGAATCTGAATACATTTATTATATCCACCAGTATGATTCGGATTCAATTCTGATCCGCCATTCAAGGAAAGCCGACAATGGCAGGGAATTTAAATCTGAATCAGTATATGCTTTCAACACAATCAGAAGAGTAGATACTGAACCATTAGATAACGTGGAAGTTACCCTTATTTGTTCTGTCTCCCCTGACGGCAGCTCGTTTACGGAAACCACCCACAGAAAAAGCAAGATCGGGCTTTTTGCCGAGAGCAGGACCAGGAACACCTGGTTAATGAGTGAAGACGGGAATCAGCTCATAATCCGCTCTGCCCATTTTCCTGACCTCAGTACTGACCAGGTGTACGACAGGCAGGACATGGTTTTTGACAGGATGAGTGAGGAGGAATGAGGAGCAACCAGCAATCCGCCTTCGCTAAAGCTATGGCGGACGAAGCCAGCAATCCGCCTTCGCTAAAGCTATGGCGGACGAAGCCAGTAGCTGAGGAATAGAAAGCATCTGAATCCGGGAAAATGACGGAGCAAAAAATTGGCTTTTTTTACTTCCTTGTATAACTTTACAGGAGTAAAATCAATACGGTCACATGAAAAGGTTCAGGATTGGATTGGCAGTTATAATAGCCGGCATTCTTCTGGCAGTAATGCTAACCGGTATATTAGCAGTGGATATTTGGATCAGGCATGATGTAAAGGAGAACATCGCAATTGCCCAGGAGAATTATTCGGGATCTGCGGAAGAAGCCCTGATATCTTTTCTTCAGGATGAAAAGAATTCATTCAATGACAGAACGCATGTGGCGGTGTGGACTCTTGGCATGTTAAAATCGACGAAAGCCCTACCCGTTCTGAAGGGCTACTACCATGATGATCCGAAAGGCCTTAGCTGCAAGGGGCATCATAACCAGATGCAGTGCCAGTACGGATTGCACAAGGCCATCGTCCAGATCGAAGGCAGGTGGATGTATTCGACTGCAGGGTTGAACAGGTAGGAAAAAGGCACAGGGCGCAGGGCAAAGGGCTCAGGGCGTGAGGAATGAGGTGGAAAGCATGAGGTGGGATTACTAAAGGAATAACAGTTATACTCCGTGTTAATCCGTGATTAACTCCGTGTTACTCCGTGGTTAAAATCCATTCCTCAAAGTCAGGGATAATTACTAAATTTACCTTTGAGAAAGGCATTTCGGTGCCCGACTCTTAATAACTAACCCTGACATCAAATCAAAACTCTTCAGATATGAAAAAAACCTCATTGTATTCCAGGATTAAATGGATTACGGCTGGATCATTGCTGGCTGTTGTCCTTCTTTTCAGCTCATGCAGTCAGCCCGCTGCCAAACCGGCAGCTGTTGACGACCAGGTTCTCAAGGTAGGGGACGATATTGCCATTGCGCAGACCGAATACGGTAAGGTGCAGGGTTTTATCCTCAACGACATCTTTCAATTCAGGGGCATACCATACGGGGCCAGTACTGCGGGGAAAAACCGTTTCATGCCTCCGCAGAAGCCGGAACCATGGGATTATGTCTATCCGGCAATATGGTGGGGTAACAGTGCTCCCCAGATAATGGACAACCGTTATGCCAATGCATGGTCGTCGTTTGTTGATCACTGGAACTATGATGATGTCAGCGAAGATTGTCTGAAGCTCAATATCTGGACTCCGTCGATTACTGATAATGCGAAGAGGCCGGTTCTTGTCTGGCTTCACGGAGGCGGGTACACGAACGGCAACGGGATAGAGCAGGACGGATACATGGGGGAGAACCTCAGCCGTAAGGGAGATATAGTATTTGTTTCAATCAATCACAGGCTCGGCCCGATAGGATTCACAGATCTCTCAGGGGTCGGAGGTGAAAAATATGCCAGCTCGGGCAATGTCGGAGCTCTCGACATGGTAGCTGCACTTGAATGGGTAAACCACAATATTTTAAACTTTGGAGGAGATCCCGGGAATGTTACTATCATAGGTCAATCGGGCGGAGGAGCGAAGGTGTGTGTTGTAATGAGCATGCCTCAGGCAGCCGGCCTGGTGCATAAGGGCGTTCCGCTCAGCGGTTCCACTATTGAAGCCCTCGACCAGGAATACTCAAGAGGTCTGGGAGCTTATGTCCTGAAGGAGGCCGGATTAAAGCCATCTGAGGTTGACAAGCTCCAGGAGATACCCTGGAAAGACTACATTCTCATTGCCAACAGGGCAGCTCAGAAGTATAACCAGGATAACCCCCGTCCGGGAATGATGCGCGGAGGTTTCGCTCCTGTAGCTGACGGGGTGAATCTTCCAAAAGGCAAGTTCTTTGCCGATCCTGAAGGATTGTCAGCGGGAGTGCCGATGATGATAAGCACCACCTTCCATGAGTGGTCCATGAGCCAGACCAGTCCGGAACTCGAGAACATGACCGCAGACAGCGCTAAGGCGATGCTTGCCCGCAGGTCAGGCATGAGGGGCGGATATGGAGACAAGGCAGCTGAGATATATGATGCCTATGCAAAGGCATTTCCGGAGGCAACACCTGTCGAACTGGCGACCTTGATAGGAAGCAACCGCAAGAGTGTTGTTGCCACCGCCAATGCCAAGGCAGTGCAGAAGGCGCCGGTTTATGTTGCATGGTTCGGCTGGGAGCCTCCGCTGTTCAATAACAGGATGAGGGCGTTTCACTGTCTGGATATCTGTTTCTGGTTCTATAACACCGACGTAATGCTCACTCATACCGGAGGAGGCTCAAGACCCCGCGCTCTTTCTGAAAAGATGTCAGACGCCCTTTTGCAGTTCATGCGCACAGGCGATCCCAACGGAGGCGGTCTGCCGCTATGGCCGGCTTACACCATCGAGAATGGCGAGACCATGATACTGGATGATGTATGTGAGGCTAAAAATGATCCTGACCGTGAGGCACGTTCGGTGATACCGGACTGACCATGGTTGGCTCATAAAAAGATTATATCCGTCAATTTACAATTATCATAACACAAGGATTTTTAATACATTTTAAAATGAGAAAATTGTCATCAATTATTTTACTGATTCTTATGTCAATCAGTGAAATCTGTCTTTCCCAGTCAGGTCAGCCTTTAGTGAGTTCTAAACTTGCCGGCAAAGCACATCCATCACCTTACAACCTCTATGGGGCTCAATTTCCGCGTATTGAAGCTGATGCGCGGGTTACTTTCCGCTTTACTGCACCCACCGCACAAAAGGTACAGGTTTCTATAGCCAATGTTCCTTTTGACATGGTCAAAGGAGACGACGGTGTCTGGACTTATACCAGTGAACCGCAGGACCTTGGTTATCATAACTATTGGATGATAGTTGATGGAGCTATCGTGCTTGATCCGGTCACAGATGGTTTCATAGGATACAGCCATATGTGCAATGCCTTTGAGATCCCTGACCCGGATGGGGGTTTTTATGATCTTAAGGATGTACCGCACGGGAACGTTCTTATTGAGAATTATTATTCCAGTGTTACCGGTGCCTGGCGTATGATTTACGTTTACACACCTCCGGATTATGAGAAAAACACATCGGCCCGTTACCCGGTGCTTTATCTTCAGCACGGTGGAGGAGAGGATCAGAGGGTGTGGATTGAAATGGGACGTACTAACCTGATACTTGATAATCTGATCGCAGAAGGGAAAGTCAAACCTTTTATAGTTGTAATGGAGACCAGTGCTGCTTACAAACCAGGTGAAACTCCTCCCCAGCCGCGTCCGATGGCAACACCCGCAGCAGGACAGAGAGCTCCGGGTGCACAGCCTCAACCTCCGGCCCCGGGACAGACAGCTCCTGGCGGACAAGCGGCACGTCCCCGTATGGCATTTTCATTTGATACATACGCTGAGCTTATGATCAAAGATATGATCCCTTATATTGACAGCAACTTCCGTACACTGGCTGATCAGTCGAATCGTGCTATGTCAGGTCTGTCGATGGGTGCTATGTGTACCAAGTCAGTAACCCTGGCTCATCTGGATACTTTCGGATACATAGGCCTTTTCAGTGGCGGGACAATTGCCCCTGCGGAAATAACTGATAAATCAAAGGTTAAGCTGGTATTTATGAGCTATGGAAGCAGGGAACGCGGTTCCGAAGGGGTTAAGAGTGCAGCTGATGCCCTTAACCAGGCAGGGATAAAGAGTGCCTCCTACGTTTCACCTCTTACCGCGCATGAATTCCAGTCATGGAGAAGAAGTCTGCGTGAATTTGCTCTGCTTTTATTCAAATAAAAGACTAACTCTTTATTATAATATTTACTAAGCAATGATATGGGGAAACGCAGCATAATTAACTTTTTTGCAACAGTAACTATCTTCTGTTCTATTGGGGCAGCAGTTGCCCAGCCTCCAACCGGCATTATGGTCAGGTCGCCTCAGGTAAATCCTGACAAAACAGTTACATTCCGGTAAATCGCCCCTTCAGCCAGAAACGTGATGCTAAGTACCCAGTTTGAGAAAGGGCCTCAGGCAATGATCAAATATTCAACGGGTTAGATTGTCCTGCGTTACGACTTTTACACCTGGATCGTCGCGTTTACACCCTCCAATGTTAATGGTAAACCTGAATTCTGAAAGTGAAGCAGGAACAGGGTAAGTGAAAATAAATCAGATTCGTTATTTAATTAACAATGAAAAAGAAAAATAGTATTGCGATAATCCTTTCACTGGCACTCACACTACCCGTCACCATAATGATGATAATAATGTATGCCGGAACTGGGTGCAATGTCTCTCAAACCAGACCCGAAGGTCCTTGTGATATCTATACAGCTGCAGGCAATCCGTGCGTGACTGCCCACAGCAGCACACGTGCGTTATACAAGTCTTACAACGGTCCGCTTTACCAGGTTATGCGTCAGTCGGATGGTAAGACACTGGACATTGGTGTGGTCCGGCCAGGAGAAGGAGATCCGGGCGGATATGCTGACGCAGCAGCCCATGACACATTCTGCACCAATACTTTATGCTGGATCACCATCTTATACGATCAGTCCGGAAATGGTAATCATCTCGTTCAGGCGCCTCCGGGAACATTCAGGGGTCCGGCAAAAGGTGGTTTTAACGCTCTGCCAATTGCCGACATGGCACCGATCACGATTATGGGTCAAAAGGCTTATGGTGTTTACATAATGCCCGGCATGGGTTTACGCAGCAACGATGCCACCGGTCTTGCAATTAACGATGAACCACAGGGTATCTATATGGTTTGCGATGGTAAGCACTTTGACAGCGGATGTTGCTTCAACTACGGCAACACATCGACGAACAGCAGAGCCGTGGGAAGAGGCACCATGGAAACTGTTTATTTCGGTACTTCCACAGCATGGGGCAGCGGCAACGGTCCGGGTCCATGGATCATGTCCGACATGGAGGCTGGCCTTTTCTCCGGATACGATGCAAAACAAAACATAGCAAATCCCACTATTGATTCCTGGCGCTTTGTTACCGGTATTGTTAATGGTGGTGGTGGTAATAAATGGGAAATCTGGGGAGCTAATGCGCAGGGAGGCAACCTGGCAGCTTTCTACAAAGGAATTCGGCCACATTCACCTGAAAACGACTGGTACAACCCAATGCACAGAAAGGGAGCCGTTCAAATGGGTAATGGAGGAGACAATGGTAATGGTTCGGCCGGTACTTTCTATGAAGGCGTGATGGTTAACGGATTTCCGGATGAAACAACTCTGAATTCAGTACAGGCAAATATTGTAGCTGCACGCTACGATGTTCAACGGGTTAGCTTGTCCCGCGTTACGACTTTTACGCCTGGATCGTCTCAGGAGGTTGAAGCAACTTTTACAAATACCACCGGAGCAACTGTTTCAGATGTTACCTTAAGCATATCTCTGCCTGAGGGGTGGACTGCTTTAGTGTCAGGGTCTGAGAATGCATCTATGACATTTCGTAACCGGATTGCATCAGGTGCAGGTATGAGTGTAACATTTACTGTAACCTCCGGAGCAACAACCGGTGCCGGATTCATTACATGCAGGGCCGAATGGAAAGACCAGGTCGCAACAACTTCTCAGAGAGTAAGAAACGTTTTTCCAGTTAAAATCAATGAAATTCGTTTGAGTACCGGCATCAGCCCGACCGACCAGTTCATCGAACTTTACAACGCAGGCGACAGTGATGTTGACATCTCCAACTGGACCCTGACCAACACCAGAAGCGAATGGGCTCCTGTCAGGCTGGCGACAGTCCCGGGCGGAACGAAACTAACAGCTCATGGTTTCTACCTGCTTGGACTCTCCGCTTCAGGATTGGTTGCTTCTGCCAGCAGTGGCGATATGATTATAAATGTTACAAGCACCACCGACTTCAAAGCCGGTCAGCAAATCGATATTGACGGTGAATTGCGCAGGATAGCAATAGTCGGAACAGCAGCCGCCCCCATGACGACCGTGTTCGTCCCTGTCTCAACAGGGCCCTGGCTTACGATCCCTGCCGGCTCTGCCAACCTGCCTGTTACAAACGCGACAGGCTTTGAAGTTGGCCGGAAGATAGGTATCGATATGGGAGGTAACTATGAGGTGGCTACAGTCACTGCAGTGGGCAAAGCCGCCACTCAAACAAGCCTGGCTGTAGCAGCAAAAGCAGGCGATACAATCATCAAAGTTGCAGCCAATGACAAAATGACTATCGGTGACACCCTTACCATAAACACAGGTGGACGCAAGGAACTTATCATTGTCAAACGCCTTATCAATGTTGTCGCAGCTCCAATCCGTGGCGGATTCGATCCAGGCGGATTTGGCGGCAAAAGAACAGGAGAGGTGGAACTGACTGCGCCCCTCAGGTTCGACCACATGTTGAGCGTCGACGTATCTGGCAGGGGGACGGGTATAAGCTTCTCTCCGGCGACACGCTTTGCACATAAAAGCGGCGATGCCGTACAGGCACTTGGTGACGGTATTACACTCGTATCTGCATTGGCCAGGAATCACGATATTGGCGCGGCTGTGATCAATCCCCTTGCTGCATCAGTGGGTTATCTGGGGTCAGCAAGACCCAATCAGTGGTACGGAGTGTCTCTCTCGACTGCAGCCGGATCAATCGCACTGATGGATGCCAGTGGTTTGGTGATCGTTGATGCTATAGTATACGGATCCAGGCAGAGTAATTCGAGTGCTAACGGTACCATCACCAGTCCCGAACTGGCCACCTTGGAGGGGGATCAGAGCCAGGGGGGCTGCATTGCAGTGGCACCAGTCTCAGGTTCAGGCTCCAGAATGCTTTCCCCGATACCTCTTAAGATAGACAGGAGTATAGGTCGCTTCCCTGATGGCGCTGATACGGACAATAATTGCAGCGACTTCCAGTTGCAGAATGCAGTCACTCTCATAAGGCCGGCAGCAGCAGGCTCAAAGAACATTAAAGTTGGAAATGTAGCTGACTTTGTCAATGGACAAAAGATAATTATCGGTACCGGTACGAAAATTGAGACCGCTGTTATCACGGTCGTTGGTACGGCGGGGGGTACTACAGTTGGTACTGCTACAAAGGTTGGCGCGACAGTTATTCCCGTTCCCGGAGTGGACGGTTTTAGCTCTGGTCAGACCATTACTATTGAAGGCGGTACGAACCTGGAGACTGCGGTGGTCTCTTCGGTATATACCGGACGCCGTCGTTTTGGTGGTGCGGGGGCTGGTAGTATCCCAATGGACTCAATCAAGATAAGCATGCCGCTTAAATATGGACATGCTGTGGGCGCACAGGTCTCCGGCAGTGGAATTACCCTTGCCTCGCCTTTAACCAGAGCTCATGACATCAATACCCAGATTGCCAGTGATATACCCACGCCAGGTGGGCCCAATCAATATACCAGTAATCCTTTGTAAGTATGAAACCCACATGTATCTTATACACAAATATTTATGAATATAATCTTCAAACATTCGGGTCCTCCCGCTGAGAGGGACAGGCTATCCGACCTTTGAAATCATTGATCAGTGGTATTTGCCTGGCCTGTATCTTGCTACAAATATTTCTTGAACTTATCCCCAACTTTGAAATACGTGTATAATCCTGCATTTTCACCAGTTACACGAACTGATTCACCATCGGTTTCATAGGTACTATGTTCCCCTGCAACCTTTGAGAAATACACAGCGAAACCCTTACCCTCTTCATCTTTCATTAATATGAGTGCAAGATTCGGATGTATATCTGACTTGAGTGTTGCATTACATAAAGGACAGTAAAATTCCAGAACCTCACCCTGGTTAAATTCAAAAGAGGGATGCTTCACGCTTGAATAGTTACCGATCTGAGGACTGAGAAGCAGAAGAGCGCTCTGTTTCAAATCATTTTTCACTTTAAATATTATATGATCTCCGACTCGAAGATGTCCTTTGCATTTTGGGCATAAAAAATTATTCATTTTCATGTAATTTTATGTTGTCGATTTCGAATTTCTCATTAAAGGTACGAAATTGACACTTTTTCCTGCAAGGCATAATTATTCTATTTTTTTCCTGACGTTTTTTTGGAAAGTACTCAATATCTGAATAACTTTTCAGAGTGGCAAAATTTCACTCAAAAGGCAGGCTTTATATACCACCTATGTACAGGTCGTATGGAATGACTTAAAATAAAATTGACTTTGACCTTTTGTTAGCTAATTTTGTATAGTAATGTGACTATTTTGAATTAATCTGAAATATTATTTGTATCAAATTACTACTGATGCGTTAATAAATTGTTGATACTAAATAAATTATCTTGTTCTTTGACATTTTGGTTGATTTGTAATTCTGTAAGT
>JAFGXK010000225.1 GCA_016936695.1 Bacteroidales bacterium
AATCATGGGTCAGTCAGGCGGTGGGGCAAAAGTATGCACTCTCACTGCAATGCCATCGGCCAAAGGGTTGTTCCACAAGGCCGTGGCATTAAGCGGAAACATACTTAAGGGCGGCGATAAGGACAACTCTGAGAAACTCGGATCATACATTCTGAAAGAGGCAGGATTAACAGCCTCACAAATAGACAGGCTTCAGGAAATGGCCTGGAGGGATTACTATGCAATTGCTAACAAAGCCAGTCTCAGATTAATGGAAGAATCCGGAGTAACTGACATGATGGCCAGGTTAATGGCAGGTTTCTCCCCTGTAGCCGACGGGTTTTATCTGCCTCGGGAACCTTTCTACTCCGGGGAACTATCGTCAGATATCCCGATGATAATTTGCAGCACGTTCTATGAGAGGTCACCGAGTGCATTCGATTCATCAATTGAAAATATTACCCTTGATGAGGCAAAAAATCTTATAAAAGCCACATGGGGATTTATCGGCCCGTTGGGAGATAATTCTTCTGCAATAATTGATGCGTATTCAATGAATTTCCCTGACAGGAAACCAATAGAAATATTATCCCTTGTATTGAGTAACAGAAAACAGGTAGTTGCAACGGCTGACGCCAAAGTCAGGCAGTCTGCTCCTGTCTATCTTGCATGGTTTGGATGGAACCCACCCATTTTTGATGGCAGACTGAGAGCCTTCCACACCATGGACATCGGTTTCTGGTATTACAACACCGATGTCCAGATTTCTCATACAGGCGGAGGCGCAAGACCACGGAAGCTGGCGGCAAGGATGTCAGAGGCACTTGTTCAATTCATGAGAACCGGTGATCCGAACTGTGCATACCTTCCTCAATGGCCAAAGTACACAAATGCAAACGGAGAAACCATGATTCTGGATGATACCTGTGAAGTAAAGAATGACCCTGACAGGGAAGCCAGAAAATCACTTGGTTAGATCTTGATACAATTATTTACGCTAACTGATATCGCATTATTAACCAATAAAAAACAAAACTATGAAAGCAGTGTTCAGTTCGATATTTTTTTCGCTCATCTCATTTCTGGCCCTTGCACAGCCGGCTCCAACTAAAAGTTCAATGGAAGTTTTGGAAGATAAGAGGGTGAAATTCACCTTATATGCACCAGACGCACATGATATCGGGGTCACTGGTGAATGGATGGAGGGTTATGGATCTTTTACCGTTGAAAATGGAGTATTTAAGCGTGGACCGATTGTCACCGAAAAACTTGTGAAGGACGATACGGGTCTATGGACTGTCACCCTTGGACCGCTGAAGCCCAATTCATATGGCTATGCTTATGTGATAGACGGAGTCATGGTGACTGATCCCGGCAATGTAATCGTAAAGCGGGATGGCGCTACTCTTTTGAGTGTGGTATTTATTCCCGGGAAAGAGTCTGAACTCATTGAAATGAAGGATGTTCCTCACGGTTCTGTCAACAGGGTATGGTATAATTCACCTACATTGGGAATGAATCGAAGGATGCTTGTATATACACCTGCCGGTTATGAAACCAGCAAGGAAAAGTATCCCGTCCTGTATCTGCTTCACGGTGGTTCCATTGATGAAGAAGGCTGGACTACCATGGGCAAGGCGCACCTGATTCTGGACAACCTTATTGCACAGGGGAAAGCTAAACCAATGATCATCGTGATGCCTAACGGATACGCTAACCAGGCAGCGGCTCCGGGTGAAGGCCCTGTCGTCAAGAATCCCACTGCTCCCGGGATGTCATTTCAGTCCGGATTATTTGAGAAAAGCCTTGTTAATGATATAATACCATTTATTGAGTCTGTATATCGGGTTAAAGCTGATAAGGAAAACCGCGCCATTACAGGTCTGTCTATGGGAGGTATGCACTCCTTCAATATAACACTGGAGAACCCGGATCTTTTCTCATATATCGGTGTTTTCAGTGCAGGTGTAAGAACACCTTCCCCGGAAATTGAGAAAAAGCTGGAAGCTCTGAAGGCAAGTAATCCGAAGCTTTATTGGGTAGGATGCGGCGTTGCAGATATTCTGGCTTATCCCGGTACACAGACACTTCTTGAACTACTCGATAAGACCGGGTTCAAACCTGTTTACAGAGAGTCCGAGGGCGCTCATACCTGGTTCACCTGGAGAGTATATCTTCCGGAATTTGCCGTTCTGCTTTTTAAATAGGAATTGATCCCCTTAGAAACTTCAGGAAAGACGAGCAGGTGCAACGTATTGAGAATATGATAATAAATAAAATGCTACTCCTAGGGCTGGTTCTGGTGATGTTCATGAGCAGCCTGGACGGTTATGGCCAGGTTGCCTCACCCCGTTCATCAGAGGAGTATTATCCGGAATACCACTATTATCCTTCATTTGATCCGACAGGACTATTTTACTATGGTGGTCAGTACTTCCTTAACTGGGGCGCGGCAACCAGCAAGGACTTTGTCCGTTGGAGAATGACTCCATATGGCCTGGAAAGAAGCAAAATGTTTGGAAGGCTCCGGTCCGCAGGCTCTGCTCCTCCTTCTCAATCAAGACCGCAGGTACTCAGCGGGATGTCAGGAACAGTTGTGGTTGACTGGAACAATTCCAGCGGTCTGGGGAAGAATGGTAACCCACCGCTGATTGCCCTGCAGATGGATTGGCAAAGGCAAAGCCTTGTATACAGCAATGATACTGCCAGGACCTGGATCAGGCATGAAACCCCGGTTGTGATACCGAACAGTACTGGCATCTACCGTGACCCAAAAGTATTCTGGTATGAGCCCGATAAGAAATGGATAATGGTAATGGGATGGAGCGAGATCCAGGAGGTGAAATTCTTTAGTTCAAAGAATCTCTTAGACTGGGAATATATGAGCAAGTTTGGCCCATGGGGTGCGGTGGCGGGTCAGTGGGAATGTGTTGATTTTTTCCCCCTTGCAGTTGATGGTGATGTTTCCAGGATAAAATGGGTACTGGCAATAAGCCTTCAGCCTCGTAACGGTGAATACTTTATCGGTGAGTTTGATGGAACAAGGTTTAGTCTGGATAAGGACTTTATCAGGAAGCTGTCGTATGACAAACATATGCCTTCGGGACAAATGCTGTTTGACTTTGAAAGGAGTCTCGATGAATGGAAAGTGGAGGGTGATGCATTCATCGATTGCCCTACCGTTGAGGAAGAAAGCAATGGTAAGGAGGGTTATCGCAGCATAAAAAGCAGCGGTACCGGGAAAGGAAAAATCACATCTCCGGAGTTCCGAATTACCCGAAATTATATCAACTTTCTTATTGGAGGAGGTTATTACCCCGGGGAAGAATGTGTAAACCTGGTTATTGATGGCAAAGTTGTCAGGACACAGACAGGAAACAACAGCAACGCCCATCTTAGCTGGACCGGCTGGGAAGTAACGGAATTCAGGGGCAAGGATGCCAGGATTGAAATCGTTGACAATATCGACGGCAGAGGGATGTTGGCCAGAGGATATATCTTCTGTGATGCATTTATGCTTAGCGACGATTTGCCCCGGACTCCGTACATTGATTATAATCCAGGCTGGGAGAAGGCATTCTGGGCCGATTGGGGCCCGGATTTCTATGCGGTGAGATCCTGGAATAACTATGCACCGGATGAGAAAAGGACAATATGGGTAGGATGGATGGGCATCTGGACATATGCCTTTACTGAACCTGGTCCCGGCCATTTTTCAGTACCAAGGAACCTCGAACTTAGAACCTTCGATGACGGTATCCGGCTGGTTCAAAATCCTGTAAAGGAGCTTGAGGCATTACGAACCGTACATAAAGTGGCTGAGGAGAATTCGTTCGAAGGGATCTGGCAGCCAAAAAAGTTCCTCCCTTCAAAGAATGCATATGAACTTATCGTTGAGTTTGAGAATATATCAGCCGTTGAATTCGGGCTGAATCTGTGCGTGGGCGAAAATCAAAAGACTGTTGTTGGTTATGATGCCTCAAGGGAAGAGTTATATGTCGACCGGCGCTACAGCGGAAAAGTTGAGTTCAGCAGTCAATTCCCGGTTATCAGCAAGGGACCACTGAGAGACAGGACCAAAATAATAAAGCTTCATATCTTCATTGATAAATGCTCGGTCGAAGTATTTGGCAATGACGGGGAAACAACCATTTCGAGTAAAATATATCCAGGGTCGGAAAGTACAGGGATCAGCCTGTTTTCAAATAGCGGCAGAGTTAAGGTCAGATCTCTTGAGTTTTGGGAGCTGGCCCCGGTTAATCTGTATTGAAATGCCAGTATCAAAACCGGATATGTTTTTATAGGGCATAATATTAAAATGTAAATACGTGAAAACCAACAGACGGAATTTTATTCAAAACCTGGGTATCGGTGCTGCCGGCATCACCCTTGGAGGCACAGCGCTTTCAACGGCCTCATGTGCCTCACCTGCTGCCGGG
>JAFGXK010000226.1 GCA_016936695.1 Bacteroidales bacterium
AGTCGTTATGGCCGCACAGAAGGAGTATGCCGTTGTATTCCCGCCATACTTCGTGGGACAGATATTCGAGGCGAAGCATCAGCCCGGCACAATCGCCTACAGCAATGACCTTATGTGGCAGATGCTGGAGGAAACCTGCCAGGAACTCTCGCGAAACGGCCTGAAAAAAATAATCCTCTTCAACGGCCACGGCGGAAGCACTTACTTCCTGGATTATTTCTGCCAGTCGCAGCTCGCAGAGCGAAAGGATTACATCGTTGTCCTGTTCCAGGGAGGCCCCGACGAGGCGATGGACAGGCAGATAAGCAGCCTGAAGAAGGCGAAGCTCGACGGCCATGCCGGTGAGGAGGAGACATCGATGATGTACTTCATCCGTCCCGACCTGGTTGATACCGAAGCCATGGGTAAGGAGTCGGGCCTGAACCAGGGAAGGCTAAACGCCATGCCTCATGCGTTTGCCGGGATACACTGGTATGCCAGGTATCCCAACCATTTTGCAGGCGACGTACTACAGGCCAACAGCGAGCTGGGAGAGCTGCTTGTAACCAAAGATGCGAATCAGCTGGCGGAACTGATCCGGTACCTGAAGAACAACAACACTGTTGAAGAGCTTCACAATGAGTTTTACAACAGAGCTGAAGACCCTCTGAAAAAGTAAAGAGATGAAAAGAAGAAAGTTCATTGTCTCAGCAGCATCAGCCATTCCGGCTATCACTCTTTTTCCCTCCGATCTCTCAGGGATGACAAGAGAGAGCGTCCGGGGCAAGCTGGAGAAGAGGTCGCTCGGCAAGACAGGCGAGATGCTTTCGGTCATCGGTTTTGGAGGCATCGTTGTAATGAACGCAACTCCTGACGATGCATCTGCAAGGGTAAAAATGGCCATTGATGCCGGAGTAAACTATTTCGATGTTGCCCCTTCATACGGTGATGCCGAGATCAAGCTGGGCCCTGCCCTCGAACCATTCCGTAAGGACGTTTTTCTTGCCTGCAAGACCACAGAGAGAACGAAGGAGGGAGCCCGCAAGGAGCTTGAGCAATCGCTGAATAACTTGCGCACCAGCCACTTCGATCTTTACCAGCACCATGCCGTCACCACCATGGAGGATGTTGACACCTTGCTGGGTGCCGGCGGAGCGATGGAGACATTCCTTGAGGCCAGGACGGAGGGGAAGATCAGGTTCATCGGTTTCTCTGCTCACTCGGTTGAGGCAGCCATGACGCTTATGGAGAGGTTTGACTTTGATACTATCCTTTTCCCTTTCAACTATGCTGTCTGGAATGCCGGCAACTTCGGGCCGCAGGTGATGGCCAGGGCAAAGGAGAAGAATATGGGAATCCTGGCGCTGAAGGCCATGGCAAAAGGACCATGGCCTGAAGGGGCCGACCGGTCAGCTTATCCCAAATGCTGGTATGAACCGCTTATCAGTGAGGAAGATATAACTATGGGATTACGGTTTACACTGTCCCATCCCGTCACAGCTGCCATACCGCCGGGAGATGAGACATTGTTCCGGCATGCATTGAAAATTGCAGTAGCGGACAAGCTGAAGCCCCTTGATCAGTCAGAAATGGCCAGTATCAGGGAAAAAGCGCTGAAAGGAGTTCCCCTCTTTAAGGTTTGAGTCTTACTACTTCTTCTGGAAATCCAGCTCACCCTTCATGGCCTTGCTGAAGAAGAGTCCCCCTTCTGTCAGCTCATAATCCCATGATTTGAGCATCTGCGGCCACCATTGCGGGTCATAGATCCAGCACATCCAGCTGATGCCACGCTGCTCGAGGAACCTGATGATACGGTTACCGTAATCATTATAATCAGGGCCATTCATATCAGTGTGCATGCCGAACTCCGTGGCAACCACGGGCACGTACGCCGCTGCAAATGCAAAATTCTCTTCCCACCTCGGCTCCCAGGGCTGTCCGCGCTTGAAGGCGTAGGGGTGAGTAACATAGGCAATGCCTTCTGCATTTACCGGGTCATCACGCAGAGGCGAAAGGTCATAGGCCCAGTCGAGCCCTGCCACCAGCGGGATGGTTTCAGGGTCATACGCTCTTATCAGGCTGATCATGTGCTCATTGATCTTCTTCCATTCGGTCCATGGCAGTGACCCGAGTTCGCCGCGGTAGATAGTCGGCTCGTTGAAGAGCTCGTAGAAAGCCACGGTATTATGCCCGGCGAAATTGCGGGCGATTGTTCTCCAGAACTCATAGGTCTCGGTCTTTGTGGTGTTGTACATCGGATCCTGGAAGAGCTCCATCCAGAGGTTGCCGATCGAGTGCCAGTCGATAATCACATACATTCCAAGATCGGTACACCAGTCTACAGCCTCGCGCAACAGTTCAACATATTTTTCAGGTGTCCTTTCGCGCCATGCGACGGGGTGGACGGGAATTCGCACTATCATTGCACCTGTCTTTTTCACCTGCTCGAAATGGCTTTTGTTCCAGTGGCCCTGCCGCTCGATCTTGTCCGGATCTGATATCGACAGACCGCGGAAGAGAACAGTAGTACCGTCAGGAGTCACGAATTTGTTTCCCTGCACCCTGATGAGTGGGAGTTCTTTTGCCTTCGGGTCAGGATCCGGCCTCGAGGTCGGGTCACCGAAGTACCACGGTTTGTCATCCTGTGCCATGAGGACCGGTGTTGAGAAGAGTGCTGTCAGCATCAGAACCGGGAGTAGGTATTTTGCTTTCATATCATGATAGGGTGTTGGTATCGGTTGATCAGCTATTTGAAGGATATGAATATAATACATCTGCCGGCAAAATCAATACGGCGACAAAATATAAGCAGTCAGCACCTCTGACCAGAACAAATCCTGCAGGGAGGTGTTATCCTGTTAACAATAACAATAATAGGAATGAATAACGTGAAGATTGCTTTTTTTGATGCAAAACCATATGATATCGAATCGTTCA
>JAFGXK010000227.1 GCA_016936695.1 Bacteroidales bacterium
AGGGGAAAGTTACGAGATTATAGATCAGCCTGTTAAAGATACACTAAATACCTGATTGGCACCGAAATCCTCTGAACTTATTCTAAAATCGACAGGCCTCTTTCAACGCTCAGAACAAAAATATGCGTTAGTGCGGTAAAACCCAATTTTAAGATTTCTATACAACTCATATTCATAGTGTTATAAAATATAACCGCATTAATTTCACGAGACGTCACAAGTCAGGATTGCACCTTTCGTCCTGCATCTTTCGTTTTGCGTCATAAATCCCCAAAAAAATTCACATTTCCTGTCACGTTTCGCAAATATGATTCGTATATGTTTTGAATGAATAACCTAATCCAGTAATTACTTACAAATAACGACATGAAAAAATATCTTACTTTAATTCTGTCCGGACTGGCAATTCTATTCCTTGCCGTCTCATGCTCAAAGGAAAACAATGAAGAACCCGACCTGACACCAAAAGACATTACCCTCTCTGCTGCAGCCCCCGTTGCCATTCAGAGCAGCAATGAGTTCGGCATAGAGCTTTTCACGAAAGTGACTGAATCGGAAAACGAAAACCTCATGCTTTCACCGCTAAGCGCAAGCACTGCGCTTACCATGCTTCTTAACGGCTGCGGCGGTGATACTTATTCACAACTGCAGGGTACACTTAAATATCCCGCCGGGATGACCATCTCCGAAATCAATGAAGCGTACAAGAGTCTTGTAAGCCAGTTGCTCGTTATCGACCCGAAGGTACAGCTCGCTCTTGCAAACGCTATCTTCTATCGCAACGGATTCAATGTCAAGCCGCCATTTCTTGCAACAATGAGCAATGATTACAATGCAACAGTCGAGGGACTTGATTTTGCTGCCCCTTTAACCCTTACCAGGATCAATAAGTGGGCGAGCGACAATACAAACGGAAAGATACCTGAAGTGTTAAGTGAGATTTCAGGGGATATGGTAATGTTCATCATGAATGCCCTGTATTTCAACGGCGACTGGAGCTACCAGTTTGACAAATCCCTGACGGATGAACTTCCCTTCCTTCCTGATGGCGGCATCACGACGGATGTCACCACAATGAAAGGTGAAGTGGGTTCAAAGGTTGCCTACGGCAATGGCTTCAGGGCAATTGAAATGCCCTACGGCCAGACCAACTTCACCATGGTGGTGATGGTCCCGGACGAAACCCTCAGTGCCCTTTATCCTTCCTTTACATATCAGGTCTGGGATCAGCTTACCTCCGATCTCGACGCGAGCCCCGAGTTCGGCAAAACAATTGTAACGATGCCAAAGTTCAAATTCTCGTATGAAAAACTCCTTAATGACCAGTTGATGAGCATGGGAATGGTTAATGCTTTCAGCGAGTTTGGGGCAGATCTTTCTGGAATATCCGACAGTCAGATATTCGTCAGCTTCGTTAAACAGAACACTTTCGTCGAGGTCGATGAGGAAGGAACGGAAGCAGCAGCAGTGACAACAATAGGAGTAGCTACAACAAGTGCAGGCGATCCCCAGCCATATCAGTTCATCATCGACAAGTCATTTGTATTTGCCATACGCGAACGTACGACAAACACCCTGCTGTTTATAGGGCAGGTCGTGAAGCCGGAACAGGAATAGCAAGGGCAAAGGGCTCAGGGCACAGGGCTCAGGGCGAAGGGCATAGGGCTCAGGGCAAAGAAACCACCAACAGAAAAATTAGTTAAAATATAATCAATTCATAAAACCTCAAACCAATCATGAAAACAGCAATCAGATTCTCAGTTACGGTATTGTTCTTGACAGCATTTCTGTCGTCATGCTCGGATAAGACCGTGGAACGGATCACATACGAGGCAAACGTGCCTGTATACCTGTCGTTCAATGAATTCCGCACCAGCTTCGCAAAGAGTGATCCTGTTGAGATTTCCCGGCCGGGAAAGATCTATTTCAAGGATGATTATCTCTTTGTCAACGAAGTGGGCAAAGGTATCCATGTCATCGACAACTCTGACCCCGCCAATCCCAAAAAGACCGGATTCTACGAAATATTGGGAAATGTGGATATGGCGATCAGCGGGAATATTCTTTTTGCCGACAGCTATATCGATCTTGTGGCAATCGATATAAGCGATATTGAGAATCCGGTTGAAGCCGGCAGGATCGAGAACATATTTCCAGAGGTTGTACCTGAGGGAGACAGGTGGTATCCCTATGCCATGGTCGACAAGTCAAAGGGCGTAATAGTTGACTGGGATGTGAAGACGGTCACAGAAGAGCGCGAGCCCGGCAGCAGCTGGAACGGTTATCTGTACAGGGAGAAAATGACATTTCTGTCAGCCTCCGACGGCGCTGCAAACTGGTCGGCCGGAGCCGGAACAGCTGGCTCAATGGCAAGATTCATGTTAAATGATCATTATCTGTACCTTATTGCACATCCATGGATGATGAAGACGGTTGATGTGGCAGAAGCTGAGGACATGAATATCGTCGACAGCATAAATGTTTCCCGCAATATGGAAACACTTTTTTTACTCGGGGAAAAACTGTTTGTCGGGACAACCACGGGCATGCTGATCTATGATGTTACGGATGCAACCAGGCCCGGACTTATATCGCATTACGACCATATTACCGCCTGCGACCCGGTTGTTGCCGATGAAAACTATGCCTATGTAACGCTTCGTACAGGAACCACTTGCTCCAACGGTCAGAACCTGCTGGAGGTAATTGATATTTCCTCAATAACAAGTCCTTATCTTGTGAAATCCTATCCCATGTACAACCCACACGGACTCGGGATTGACGGCGATCTGCTTTTTGTCTGCGACGGGACGGCCGGATTGAAAATATACGATAAATCGGATCCTCTTGACATAATAAACAGGAAAATTGCTCATTATCCCGGTTTCTTCACCTATGATGTCATTCCAATGGATGGTACACTCATGCTTGTCGGAGAAGAAGGAATATACCAGTATGATTATTCCGATCCCCAGAACATTGTTGAGCTCAGTCAGATTCCTATTACAGGCGACGAAAATTAACAGATGGACCTTAGAAGAATTACAGCGGCTATTATAACATTAGCCCTAACTGCCTCCCTTTCTGCACAGAAAAGCAGGAAACAGACCGTAGGGCTGAATGGCGGTTCGCGTCTGACCGGTACCATACTGGTTGCTGATTCGGATTCCCTGATGATGAGGATTACTTCTCCCCGGATTATTACACTGAAAAAATCAGATATCTCACTGAGCTCACCTGAACTGGTAATTGAAAAACCAGTAATAGACAGGCGCGGATATTCCATCAGGCTTTCAGCGTCGTCGCTTACCGGCCGCAGCGATGACGAAAAAATCGGCAGCATGAGTTTTCACTTTTCAAACGGTTATACCTTAATGAATGGATTAAGTATAGGTATCGGAACCGGGTATGAAGAACTTGATGTGGCCGTGATGCCTTTATATGCCGACCTGAGATATCATCCGCTTAAAACCAGGGTGTCACCCTTCGCCTGGATAAAGAGCGGCTGGTCATTCACCTTCGGGAAACTTGACGAGGGGCAATATTATTATTATGATTTCCCCGAATCGAGGGGAGGACCGATGTTCAATGCAGGAGCAGGCATCGAACTGGCCTCCTGGAGGAGTAATTCAGTGAATATTGGTATTGGTTACCGTTATCAGAAAATCACTTACAAATACGATCATAATCCGAGCGAACAAGTTATTAATGAAATTATTACCCGCTTTAACCGGTTTGAGGTGCAGTTCGGCTTTGTATTCCGGTAAAGCAGAATTATGAATAAATCAGTCAGAAAATCATCCGAATTAAGTTATTTTGATGAGGCTTAATCCGGATGATGGAAATGGGAAGGAGAAAAGAAGATGAGCAGGCATTGTCAGACATGGATCTTGTCAGGCGAGTTTCGGATGGGGAGCCCCGCGCCCGGGAGCTCCTCTACAAGCGCTTTTTCTCCTTTGCCATGTCGATATGCATCAGATATACCAAAGACCAGTACGAAGCAATGGAGATAGTTAACGACAGCTTTATGAAGGTGCTTGGAAATATATCGGAATATGAAGGTTCGAACCCATTCAGAGCATGGTATGGAAGGATCCTGATAAATTCTGCCGTGGATAACTACCGGAAGAACTCAAGAAGGCAGGCCACAATCCAGCAATTGAATTATCAGGAATCTCCCGAAGAGATGGAAGATCCTCCTGTACATGCCGAGCTTTCGGCAAACGACATCCTGTCGCTTTTCAGCCACCTGCCTGAGAATTACAGGATGATCTTCAACCTGTACGAAATTGAAGGCTATTCGCATGAGGAGATAGGTAAAATGCTTGATATCACCGCATCGGCCTCAAGAACGAATCTTTCGCGGGCAAAGAAGCTGCTCAGGGAACTGTATAAAAGAAATTTTAACCCTGAAAAACGGAGCCATGAATAAGTTTGACGACATACTCAGGGAAAATGTAAAAAAGGCATTCAGCAATTACAATTCTGATCGCCTTGCCGACGAGGGATGGGATTCGTTCGTGGCCCTGCAGAAAGGCCGGCGCCGACGCACGTTTGTTATCCCTCTGTGGGCAAGGGCAGCCTCAATTTTGCTGATAATCGGCCTCGGGACATTTCTTGCTTACCGTTTATCGGTACGTCAGACAACCCGGGAGATCATTTCTGCCACAGAACCAGCAGCCGGCAAGAATGAGGAACAGGCTGTACCGGTTACATCTCCGCCTGCGGTTGCCCCGGTTGCTGAAATTGCAGCAGAAATTTCCGGCACAAAAGGCCGGATTGAAAAGAAATCGCCTTATTATCAGCCTGCATTTACTGTCGATGAAACATCTTTTAATGCTGATCGGGCCGCCAGGATTGATGACAGAATTCACGAAACACTGCAAAACAGGTCCGTCAATCCTGATATCCTGCCCGTTCCGGCTATGACCATGGCATTCAGTGAATTTTATACCAGTTCAGTGCCTGATGAAATAAGATCAGAAAAAAGCAGGTCGGCTGTCACCGCTTCTGAAGGATCCGAAGCTCTCGAGGAATCACCGGTTACTGAGAATAGTTCCGGAGGAAGGAGGTTACTGGCAGGCTTGTCTGGTTCAATGGCCCGGGCCGGAGAAGAATCATCACCGGTTTCCGGAATGTCTATGGGATTTTATCTCAGCCAGAAGATCACCAGGAGACTCTCGGTCCGGCCTGGTCTCGCCCTTGCCATGCAGTCGTTCGGGCTCGAGAACAGCGGCAGTCCGGAAGGGATATCCTACAACATTCCGCTCTACGACGGGACAAATGGCATCCCATACTCATATGAAGGCCGGTTAAGCATGATGGCCGTTGAACTGCCGCTGAATCTTGTTTTCACCCTGGTTGAAAGGAAACGTTCAGGCTTTTTTATCTCTGCGGGAACCTCTTCTTTGTTCTATATCAGCCAGCAATTGAAAGCCGATGTAGTCAACACATACACAAAGATGGATTTAAATACTGCAACCGGCCAGTATACTACCGCAACAATGTTTTCAAGGGTTGAAGTTGAAAAAGAATATGATTCATTCAGCCGTGCCGACTTTTTCGGGCTTGCAAACCTGTCGGCCGGATATTCTTTCCCTTATAGTAAAACAGGTATCATGCTTGTTGAACCCTTTGTACAACTGCCCGTTAATGATCTGACCAGTCTTAACCTCAGGATAAGATATGCCGGAGTATCCATGAAACTGCAGTTCGGGAAAAATCACACCTCACGCCTCACGCCTATTTCCCCGCCAGCGAATTATAATAATCGTTGAATATGGTCTTTACAAGAGGTTTGTAATACAGCCAGAAGAACCTGCGTGTATCACCGGGCTTTTCAGAGTAATTAATCCCCTTGATCCCGTTGAATCCCTTAAGTCGCGACAAACAATAAGTCACATCATTGTTGGCGAAGTCGCCCGAGAAATAGAATACCCTCCCGGTCTCGGCATCCTGCGTAACTGCCGGAAAGCTGCTGCTTAGCATTCTGTCGCCCAGAAGAGTGTCGCCCAGGGCAGTTGTTGCCAGCTCGAAATTTGAAATGACGTTGCTCTCGAGGGGGTCGATTATATCAAACCACTTGTCAAAAGCAACTGTTTCAGACACTCCGTATTTTGAAGCATTTTCCGCTTCGGTATGTATGAATGGTCTGGCATCGGTTAAATGTGTCCCCTCTTCAAGAACCATGATGTGCTTGTCGCTCAGGAGGACTATACCGGGTTTCTCGAAAGTCCATGGCTTGCCATATTCCTTTCTGTACATGGCTGTCATCCAGACCGGAAAGTTTTTTGAGGTGGTATCCAGTTTTTCAAAATATTTCCCTGACCATCCGGAAATTTTGATGCCCAGTTTTTCCTGGGTTCTGTAGGATTCAAATTCAGGTGTCGGAAAATCGAGGGTGTTGTATTCGAGTATTATCAGTTTGTTTCTGTTTTTCATTTCATTGACAAGCAGATAATCGGTGTTGTTCATACCGCCGTATATCTTTCTTGATCGTCTGCTTTTGTTGACGCCAACGTACCAGTCGTTGAAAAACACCCCGTAAGTATCTGCAAAATAGATTGCATCGGTCTTTTCTGGAAGGTCGAGCATTTCTGAGAGGTGATACTCATTTTTGGTGTTTCCCCTGTCCTTGAGAGGTCGGGTGGGAGCAAACCCGTAATAGTCTTTCTTGTAGGAATAGGATGATTTCTTCTCCTTTTTGACAAAACGATCGTTGTTGAGTATCCAGGCCAGCGATTTATGATTAACCCGGTCGAGGGTGGGCACCGTTTTATCGAGAATCAGCACGTCGAGAGGCTTCTTCTCCTGAAAAGTCCATCGGATCAGGTTAAAAAAGGGAAAGGCAAATATCAGAACAATAATGCCCAGGGTTATCAGCAAAGACTTTTTCATAACTGAATTAATATCTGAAACTCTTCAAGTACTGTTTTACAAAAACCATTTACAGACAGTAAAATAACTCCAAATCGTATTTTTTATTTTCCGCAAACGCAATATTTTATGCCAATTTACCAAAAATTATCAAAACAGGACCATCTAGTATCCGAAAGCACAATTATTGCCCCGGCGGTCAGGCCCTCCCGCCATTTTACCGTCGGGCATGATCATGATAGCATTTACCCTTCCTATGCTTTTTCTCTCACTCAGTTTATGGCCTGCCAGTCCAAGCCTCTCCAGAGTAGCCGGAGGGAGGGAATTGCTTTCATAACTTATCTGATCGGGCATCCACTGGTGGTGAAATCTTCCCGAGCCGACAGCCTGAGTGATATTCATACCGTGGTCGATTACATTTACCAGAACCTGAAGCACCGATGTTGGTATTGTTGCTCCTCCCGGCGAACCTGCTGTCAGAAACAGTTTCCCTCCCTTTTCCACTATGACCGGCGTCATTGAGCTAAGCATCCTTTTACCAGGCTGAACAGAGTTGGCACTGCCGCCGGTAAGTCCAAACATATTCGGCACCCCTGGTTTGACAGAAAAGTCGTCCATTTCGTTGTTAAGCAGGAATCCTGCACTGTCGACAACTATACTGCTTCCAAATGTCTCATTCAGGGTTGTTGTTGCAGAAACTGCATTTCCCTTACGGTCAACAACCGAATAATGGGTTGTCTGTACGCCACCGTCGGGGATGGGGCTTCCGGGACCTGTAACGGCTGATGATGAAGCAGAATCTGGTCTGAAGCTATCCATTCGTCCGGCAAGGTATTCATTGCTGAGAAGTTCAGCAAGCGGGATATTTGAGAAGCCCGGATCGCCAAGGTATTTCGACCTGTCGGCAAATGCCCGTCTTTCGGCCTCGGCGACCAGGTGGACCGACTGCCATGAATGGAAACCCATTGCTTTGAGATCAAAAGGTTCGATCATCCCCAGTACCTGCAGGAGTATCATTCCACCGCCTGAAGAAGGAGAAGCAGTAATGATTTTGTATCCCCTGTATTCTCCTGTGAGCGGATCCCTGAACTCGGAAGTGTAGTTCTCCAGGTCCTCCGGGGTAATTATGCCGTTGCCCCTCTTCATTTCACCGGTGATCAGGCGGGCCGTGACACCGGAATAGAATCCATCTCTCCCAAGATCCCTTATTCTCTCCAGAGTCAGGGCGAGGTCGGGCTGACGAAGGGTATCGCCCTTAATCCATGGAATATTTTTAACGAACACAGGAACCTTCCTGTTTCTCTTTATGAAGTTTCCCCGGTTGAGATTCAGGTCCTGAGCCTGACCTTCAGTAACAGGAAATCCGTTCCTGGCAAGATCTATGGCAGGCTGTATTACATCCCTGAAGGAGAGTATTCCGTATTTCGAATGTATGCTGACCATCCCGTCGACAGTTCCCGGTACGCCTGAAGCAAGGCAGGTACCGGTGCTTAATCCCTCCACAACGCTGCCCGACTCATCGAGATACATTTCGGGGGTGGCACCCAGAGGTGCCTTTTCGCGGTAATCGATCATATCGGTCCTGCCGTCAGCTTCCCTGATTATCATAAAGCCCCCTCCTCCTATATTTCCGGCCTCGGGATAACAGACAGCAAGCGCGAACTCTGCAGCTACAGCCGCATCAATTGCATTTCCTCCACTCTTAAGTATTTCAACACCGATCAGAGAGCTTTCCGGGTGGGCTGAGACCACCATCCCGCTGTCGCTTGTTATTTGCACGTCGGAATCGCTTTCGATGCCCGGCCGGGAACCGGCTGACCTGCACCCCGCAATTAATGACAATGAGAGTGCAGTTACTAAAATATTTCGTATCATTTAATGAACTGAGATCAGATTTACAGGGAGGAAAAATAATTAAAAAAAACGAAGATTCATTTGTTCCATGGTTTGTTGGGGGGGCCCTTCTTCACTTTCCCCGAATGTTTTATTACTTTTGCGCAAATATCCGATCATGCTGGCAAATCAACCACTGGCCGACAGGCTTAGGCCTAAAACACTTGACGAATTCTGCGGGCAGGAGCATCTTGTCGGCCGCGGCGGTGTATTAAGAAAGGCAATTGAATCGGGAAACATTCCCTCATTCATTCTCTGGGGCCCTCCCGGAGTCGGCAAGACCACCCTTGCATGGATTGTTGCAAGCACACTCAAAAGGCCGTTTTTTCATCTCAGCGCAGTTCATTCGGGGGTAAAGGATGTAAGAGAGACCATTGACAAGGCAAAGAAACAGCAGTTCTTCAATCAGCCAAATCCCATTCTGTTCATTGATGAGATCCACAGGTTCAACAAGTCGCAGCAGGACTCACTTCTGGGATCAGTGGAACAGGGAATAATAACACTAATTGGTGCCACCACTGAAAACCCGTCATTCGAGGTCATCTCCCCTCTCCTTTCGCGCTGCCAGGTTTATGTTCTGAATCCCCTCGGTGAAAAAGAGCTGGAAAATCTTCTCGACAGGGCATTGAAAAAGGATTTATATCTTGAAAAATTCGATATTGAGATAAGGGAATATGAGGCTCTTCTCAGAATTTCCGGCGGCGATGCCAGGAAGCTGTTCAACGCTCTTGAGCTGGTTGTCTCGGGTGAATCGGACGAGCATGCTTCGGAGAAAATAATCATCGACAACGAAAAGGTTCTCAAGCATGTACAAAAGAATCTGGCTATTTATGACAAGAATGGCGAACAGCACTATGATATAATATCAGCTTTCATCAAATCGATGAGGGGAAGTGATCCAAATGCAACGGTTTACTGGCTTGCGAGAATGGTTGAGGGCGGCGAGGATCCCAAATTCATTGCCAGGAGGATGCTTATACTGGCTGCC
The DNA here is from genome assembly GCA_016936695.1 of Bacteroidales bacterium. Classification (GTDB taxonomy): domain Bacteria; phylum Bacteroidota; class Bacteroidia; order Bacteroidales; family VadinHA17; genus LD21. The sequence continues at coordinate 9,758 of JAFGXK010000227.1, forward strand.
GAGGATATCGGATTAGCGAATCCCAATGCCCTGCTTCTGGCACAGGCTTGTTTTGAATCGATAAATGTGGTTGGATGGCCCGAGTCGAGGATCATTTTATCCGAAACTGCCGTTTATCTTGCAACATCTCCCAAGAGCAACGCTTCCTACATGGCAATTGAAAGCGCCCAGGCACTGGTCAGAGAAAAAGGCGATCTGCCGGTTCCTCTACATATCAGAAATGCCCCGACAAAGCTGATGAAGGACCTCGGATATCACAAAGGTTACAAGTATGCTCACGATTTTGACGACAACTTCGTCAGGGATGAATTCCTGCCTGAGGAGATTAGCGGTACCAGATTCTACGATCCCGGGACTAATCCCCGGGAGGAAGAAATCAGGAGAAAACTGAAAGACATGTGGAAGGGAAAATATGATTATGAATAAAAGAGCATTTGTAAACCGGACCGATATTATTATATTTACAACTAAATGAAACAGAAGACTCCAGATATTCCCGGCCTGAAATACGGTGATTCAGGCAATTTTCTGCTTATAGCCGGGCCCTGCGTGGTAGAGAATGAAGATATTGTTTTCAGGATCGCAGAGCGGCTTGTGAAGCTTTCAGATAAATACTCGATACCTTTTATTTTCAAGTCATCGTACCGGAAAGCGAACCGGTCAAAAGCCGAATCTTTCACAGGCATCGGCGACATCAGGGCTCTTGAGATACTTGCAGAGGTAAAAAAGCATTTTTCCGTACCAGTTATAACAGATATACACAATCCTTCGGAGGCCGGGATTGCTTCCGGCTATGTTGACGTCCTTCAGATTCCTGCCTTTTTATGCCGTCAGACCGACCTGCTTGAGGCAGCTGCCATTACCGAGAAATGGATAAACATCAAGAAAGGTCAGTTTTTATCCGGAGCATCCATGAAATTTGCAGTTGAAAAGGTTCGCGGAGCCGGTAATGAAAAAATCATGCTCACCGAACGGGGCAACATGTTCGGTTACCAGGATCTTGTTGTCGACTTCAGGAACATTCCTGTGATGCAGAAAAACGGCGTACCGGTAATCATGGACATAACCCATTCGCTTCAGCAGCCCAATCAGGCCAGGGGAGTGTCGGGAGGAAACCCCGAAATGATAGAGACTATAGGAAAAGCTGCCATCAGCGCGGGTGTCGACGGAATCTTCATAGAGACCCATCCCGATCCGGCTTCAGCCCTTTCTGACGGAGCAAATATGCTTAAGCTCTCAAAAATGGAACGACTTTTGATAATGCTGACAGCATTAAGAAAGACTATCAATACCTTCTAATCAAAAAATTAACCTCACAGTAAAAATGAAAAAACTATTTCTCGCAGCATCCTTTATTCTTGCAGCAATCGCACTGAATGCCCAGAGCCTGGATGAAATCATCAGCAGTTTTACTGCAGCAAACAAGCTCGACAAGATTGGCAACATCAAGACTATAAAAATCACTGCAAAAACATCGGTTATGGGTATGGATATGCCCATAGAGATGTGGATGAAGAGTCCGAATAAGATCAAGACGGTAACCAGCTTCAGCGGACAGGAAATGATCCAGGTTTTTGACGGTGAAAAAGGATATATGGTTAATCCCATGACCGGTTCCTCAAGTCCTGTGGAACTTACACCCGAACAGGTGAAGCAGATCGACCGCAACAACTATTTCAACAATTACATGGCTCAGTATCTTAAGGATGGAAAGCTGGCCCTTGAAGGGGAGGAAAGCGTAAACGGGAAGCAGGCTTACAAGATCAAGGCTGATCTTGGGAACGGCACCAATGCTTATATGTTTATTGACAAAACTTCCAGCCTCCTTGTGAAAACCATTGCTACCGTAAATCAGCAAGGCATGGATATGACCGTTGAATCATACCCGTCAGAGTACACTGAAACGAACGGAGTTTTTCTTCCCATGAAGACCACTACCTCGACCAGCGGCATGGAGATAGTGACTACCTTCACTAAGGTTGAAGTTGATGTACCGATTGATGACAGTGTTTTTAAAATAAAATAACGACTCAGTGGGTATATAATAAAAAGGTCATGCACGGGCATGACCTTTTTATTTATGCAGCCGGCCTGTAAGCCGGATTCTGTTCCTGCCGGGTCATCTTCGAGAGATATTCCGGCTGGCTTCCATCATTTATCTTGTCCCGCAATCACTTGCAGGATCATACGACCTACCCCCCGGCATCGGACGAGCAGCCCTTGTCGCCGGTATACATGGTCTTTCAACCCATGAGGTGTACGGCTCCCGGTGTTACCACCGGGACCGGTGAGCTCTTACCCCACCTGTTCACCCTTCCCCTGACGCTCCGGTCAGGGAGGTTATTTTCTGTTACACTAACCATACCCTTGCGGATATCTTCCCGTTAGGAAGCATGGCGCTCTGCGTTGTCCGGACTTTCCTTCCCTGGCAAAAAAGCCGGGAACGATGAAACGGCCTGCTGCACTGCAAAGATACATAAATGAGGTTAAACCTCATAAATTATTACTTTTGTGGTCTTGTTTATCCACCTGGTGCAGGCAGCATAATGCTTGCCGGTCTGATGGGCAGGTGAACCAAGTACATTACAGATGCAGAAAATCAAGATAGATGACT
>JAFGXK010000228.1 GCA_016936695.1 Bacteroidales bacterium
AAGCAGCTTTGGCCAGTTCATCCTCTTTGTGCCCTAAAATGCATATAACAGATGCAGTTGAGCTCACACGTTTTGGATCCTTCAAACTTGGCCGCGGCTGGGCCACCGACACTGCGCCTATATGCGGTTTTTCACCACCCCAGATCGCTACGAGCAGGTCTTTACCTATAAGACATACGCTGGCATGGATATCAAAAACCCCGCTTTCAGTCCTCACATTAAAATATTTTTCACTCAATTAATAACCTCTTTTGACATGATATCTTCAAATGCCTGAGCAACGGCCCTTGCGAATTCATAAGTCTCGAGATCAGCATCTACCTCTCTAACCTCAATTGTCCTGGACAATTTTTCCTTCAGCTGATCTACAAATATCTTATCAAGATCGGCATCGTAAAAAGGGGTTCCGCGTTTATCAACTGAAGACCAGCCTCCAAGGGGAATTACTACCTTAACAGGTCCTCCGGATCTGTTAAGTTTCTCTGCAATGACATCAGCTACCTGGATAAGTTCTTCCTCAGAGAGCCTTACAAAGGTGCGTGCCGAGTCATAGACATATTTTTTCCGCTGTTCATATTCTGGCAAATAATTTTTTTTAAGAGGGCTTCCAAAATTAACGCTGCACGGAGCAATTACCTGGGGCAGGTTTTTTTTCCCGGCAGCTTCGAGTCTGGTTGGCCCGGCCTTGCGGCTGAATCCAAACAATTGTTCACCAACACCGCCAGGTGTCAAATCAATTACGGCACCGAAGATATCCCTTGATTCTATTATTTCTTCCATGGCCCTGTCTCCGATACCTGCAGCTGAGAATCCGATTACCTGCCAGCCCTTCTCTTCCAGTAGCTTTCGTACATGGACAGCACACTCTTCACTGGGTCCAAAGTGAGTCATGGCAATTAGTGGTTTATCGCCTTTATCAGGAAGCCGGATTGGCACGCGCTCACTACTTTCCACCATGGCACAGATGGCCCCGGCCGCCCTTGCAAGGACATTTCTCAGCAAATCATTCAGCCCGGCAAATTCAATAACAGAATGCATCAGGGTTATATCAGCCGTGCCTATATAACCCGAAGAAAGCCCGGGCAGTGCTGCGGTGCTCGAAACAGCAAGTTTGGGTAACCCGAAGGGCAGTGATTTCATAATACTTGATCCCATGCGGGTACCGGTGGTTCCTCCTACACTTATGATGCCGGAAAGTTCTCCTTCATCGAACAGTTTTCGAACGATCTGAATTCCGCCATCGACCATTATAGGCATTCGTTTACCCCTGTCAGTTACTGACAAGACTTCTTCATGGGGCCGTCCGCTTGCAGAGATTACTTCTTCACGGGAAATTTGACATATTCCCCGGGAGGTCCCCGTAAGCCCCATATCGAGTATTTTAGCACGATGTCCGATTAGTTCTATTTGCTGGCGTAGAAAATCAGCCTCTTCCCATTTTTCTTCAGCCATGACCAGTATCACTATTAAACGATTCATAAAGGGAACTCCTGTTTTTGTATTAAATAGAATATTCAACCAGATTAGAAAAGGTACCCCTGATTCACCATCAAGGAATCATCTGCGGCGTATTAACCCTCTTTTTAAGATGGGCTCCTCCCTTACGCCATATAGCGGTCGCTTTCCCTGCAACTTTCAGAGAAATCGAAAATAATCGCGACGCCAAACATCTAAAACCCTGGTGGTGATCAGGAATAGTCAAGATACCAATCACATTATTGATATACAAATATAATTGGCTGATTTGGTTTTATCAGCATCAGGAGATTATTCCTTCGGCCTTTAGTTTTTCAGTGACGATCTTCACCATTTCCTTACGGTCGACTTTTCCACTTTCACCCACCAGGGGGAACGCTTCTACAACCTCCAGCCTTTCAGGAAGTTTAAATGGTGCGATTTTTTTGCTTTTCAGGTACTCTACCATCTCTTCAAAGGAAAATGTTTCTCCTTTCTTTAATGTCATAAAGGCACATGCACGTTCTCCCATTTGCGGGTCGGGCATGGGAACTATTGCAACGTCCGTAACCTTGTTATGGGATAACAGGTAGTCTTCGATTTCCTTGGGATAGATATTTTGACCACCGCGGATAATAATATTCTTTTTCCGCCCCATGATCTTCAGGTAGCCATCATCAAGAGCGGTTACCAGATCTCCTGGTGTTGCAAATCCGTTTTTATCAAAGGCTTCAGACATGGTTTTTTCAAGGTCTTTATAATAACCAATCGAATTGCCGGGGCCCTTGAACCAGAGAGTTCCAACTCCACCTTCAGGGACCTGATTCCCATCATCATCAAGTATCTTTATTTCAATGCCTGGATGCAGACGGCCCACCGTTGTATATCTCATTTCTTCGGAAGCCGTGATAGGCACTCCGGAAATTGACCCGGTATCCTGTGTTCCATAAGTCCCAAGTATGGGACAATGGAATTTTTCTTCAGCTTCCTTTGCGAGAGGCGGAGGAAGGTACCCTCCGGCGCTTTTAAGCATTCTAAGTGAGGAGAGATCATACTTTTCGAGTGGCAACTCCAGGAGTCGAGCCAACTGGGTCGGCACTAGGGCAAGTACCGTTGCTTTTTCCTGCTGAATAAACTCAAGTGTTTCTTCACCCTTGTATTGATACTCAAGGGCAATTTTTGCACCGCCTATTGGTGCGGTGACATAGGCTGGTGTTCCTCCGGCCGCCCCGGCAAGAGGCGCTATTGCCAGGACACAGTCGTCAGGACCAAGTTCCCAATTTCTTACA
>JAFGXK010000229.1 GCA_016936695.1 Bacteroidales bacterium
AAGTTTGCAAATATATAGATTAATTTATTTAATAAACAAGAGAAAAAATGAAGTTTTTGCAGAGTCTAACCCCGCCACATAACTTCATCATTATCAACCTCTATGCTTATAGTACGGGCCAAAACGAATAAATAATCCGAAAGCCGGTTAAGGAATTTAAAGATCGAAGATGGAATTTTCACGGAATTATTCAATAATAAAACTTTCCTCTCGGTCCTGCGGCAAACGCATCGGGCAATATGACAGTATGCAACAAGAACATGACCGCCGGGCAGGATAAAATGATCCAGGAGAGGCAGTTTGCTCTCAAGTGTATCAATTTCATTTTCAAGGAAAAGTAAGCTTTCGCGAGCAGACATCCGGTCACCGGTTTCCGGTTCATCCTTTCCGGGTAAGGACAGTATCGCTGCGAATCTCATCAGGTTGTCCTGAATGAACAAAAGTGTCTGAATTCTGCTTTCGTTTTCGTGAAATCCCCTCAGAAGGCCAATCCAGGAGATAAGTTCGTCAATCGTTCCACAGGCTTCTATCCGTGGATGAAATTTCGGAACCCTCTGTCCATCCGCCAATGAAGTAGTGCCATCATCACCTGAACGGGTATAGATCTTCATGGGCATTCATAATTTGTTCTAAGAATACTTGAGCCGGTCCTTATTCAGGATATCAGAAGCTATCTCACCGTCAAACAACCTTATGATTCGTTCCGCATGCCTTGCGATATCTTCTTCGTGGGTAACAACAATGACTGTATTTCCGGCATTATGAATGACATCCAGCAGTCCCATAATATCGATTGATGTTTTACTGTCGAGGTTTCCGGTCGGCTCATCAGCGAGAATGATGGAAGGTTTGTTTACAAGAGCCCTGGCAATAGCGACACGCTGACGCTGTCCGCCTGACAATTCATTCGGTTTGTGTTCCATCCTGTCACCCAGACCCACCTGTTCCAGTGTGTCAACAGCCACCTTTTCCCTGTCTGCTTTTGGGACTCCGGCATAAATCAAGGGCAGGGTAACGTTTTCAAGGGCGGTATATCTCGGGAGGAGGTTGAATGTCTGGAATACAAATCCGATCTCCTTGTTCCTGATTTCTGCCAGATAATCATCCGCCATTTTACTCACATCGGTACCGTTCAGGATATATTCACCGCTTGTCGGAGTATCAAGACAACCGAGAAGGTTCATAAGAGTCGATTTTCCTGATCCCGAAGGGCCCATTATTGCAACGTATTCATTTTTTTTGATTGTAACAGAAACAGATCTCAATGCTCTGACTATTACTGAACCTATCTGATAGTTCTTAACAATATCATGAATTTCAATTACTTTATCCATAGTGCACCTTGATTTGAAGTTTCGAAATTAGACTAATTATATTAAATAAGAAATTATTAAAACTTAATTTTTGTTAATACCTGACAGTGTAATCGTAACGTGCCATTCCCTTTCTGAAAAACACCATTCCCATCCGGAAAACATCAACTGTGGAGGTGATTTTTTCGTGCCTTTTAATATCATTCCAGGCTTCCGACATTGACCGTGATGAATGAATATCATCAAGAATAACGACAGTTTCCTCCGCCGACATTTCCGCAACCTCGCTAAAATACTTCAATACCGGTTCCCTGCGGTGATTTCCGTCGATAAAAACAAGTCCGGGTGATAATCCCTTCCGTTTTAACCCGGGCAGGATTTCATCGAATGATCCGGTTATTGTTGTGATATTGTTCATCCCCGACTTTCTGAAAGCAGCTTTTGCAATTTCAGAGGTTGCCGGGCAGCCTTCCATTGTAATGATCTCCGCATCGGGGCAGGAGGCAGCCATGTACATAGTACTGATGCCTAGTGAAGTTCCGAATTCAAGGATTCCGGATTTACCGAAATTACGCGCCATATTGGCAAGAAGTATCCCGTATTTCTTCGGAACTGATGAATATCTTGCAATGTTGGACACTTTCCTGAGTGTTGATTTCATAATTCTGGAGCCTGCGCCAAGATCAGTTATAAATATGGATCTGGAATCTTCAAGCAGACTTTTTCTTGTCTTTTCAATAGTACAGACAATATCAGGATCGATTTTATTCCGGAAAACATCTGAAACAAGCCTGTACAAAAACGGACTATGAATGCCATGTCCCCTCCGGTGCCTTGAAAATGCAAGGTAATTGAGGTACTCCGGGACGCTGTACAAGTCCATAGGCGGTGTGATTTTTAGTGTTAGGACAGGTCACCAAAAATAATTATTTTCGGGTATCATTTTACTTACTTTTTCCAGGGACAGAAAATGCAGTATTTTCTTGAAACGAACATAACCTATCTTCAGGGCGTGGGGCCCAAACGGGCTGAGCTTCTTAACCAGGAGCTCGGAATTCAGACGTTCAGGGATCTGCTTTATCATTTCCCCTACAGGTATATCGACAGGACCAGGTACTACACCATTGCGGAACTCGAACCCGATATACCGCTTGTTCAGGTTAAAGGATACATAAAGGGATATTACACAGAAGGACAGGGCAAGGGTAAACGGCTGGTAGCCGATTTTCAGGATGAAACCGGCACAATAAAGCTAATATGGTTCAAGGGCACCAAATGGATAATGGGAACTTATGTTCCGGATGTGGAATACATTGTTTTCGGCAAGCCCGGTGTTTTCAACGGGATAGTCAATATCATACATCCTGAGATTGAGGCATTGGAAAAAGTTACAACCAGAATCTCATCAGCATTACAGGCACAATATAACACAACCGAAAAGCTGAAGAACCAGTTTATCACCTCTAAAACCCTCAGCAAGTTTATAGGGTCGATCCTTAAGCAGCTTAGATACAGAATTCCCGAGACCCTTCCCTCCTATCTGATTTCAGGCCACAACCTTATGAGTCTTCATGATGCCATACATAAAATACATTTCCCGTCCGGCAATGCTGAAATTGAAAGGGCAAGGTACAGGCTGAAATTCGAAGAACTCTTCTACATTGAGCTTAACCTGTTAAGATTCAAGACAATCCGTTCGCGTAAATACAAGGGATTTATTTTCTCCAATGTAGGGGAGCATTTCAATAGCTTTTATTATAACAATCTTCCCTTTTCCCTTACAGAAGCCCAGAAAAGGGTAATGAAGGAGATAAGAAGGGACCTTGGTTCAGGCAGGCAGATGAACAGGCTCCTTCAGGGGGATGTGGGAAGCGGAAAGACACTGGTTGCTCTCATGAGCATGCTGATCGCAATTGACAACGGATACCAGGCATGCCTTATGGCTCCGACCGAGATACTTGCAAACCAGCATTATAACACTATCTGCCAGATGCTGGAAGGTATAGGGATAAATGTCCGACTGCTTACCGGATCATCAAAAAAGAGCATTCGAAAAGACATTGATGAATCGCTGAGGGATAATTCGCTGAATATTCTGATAGGTACCCATGCCCTAATAGAAGAAAATGTCATATTCAACAATCTGGGTCTGGTAATTATCGATGAGCAACATCGGTTTGGTGTGGCCCAGCGTGCAAGGCTTTGGGAAAAGAGTGCCAATCCTCCGCACATCCTTGTAATGACTGCCACTCCCATTCCGCGAACGCTTGCCATGACACTTTACGGTGACCTTGATGTATCTGTTATTGATGAGCTGCCTCCGGGAAGGGTTCCGGTAAAAACCATGCACTTTACAGACCCGGAACGTAACAAAGTATTTGGCTTCATCAGGAAGCAGATAGACGAAGGCAGGCAGATATTCGTTGTTTTCCCTCTGATTCAGGAGTCAGAAAAGATGGACTACAAGAACCTGGAGGATGGCTGGGACACAATTTCAAGAGTCTTTCCTGCTCCAAAATACTGCATCACCATTGTCCATGGCAAAATGACACCGGCAGAGAAGGAGACTTCGATGAGGCTCTTTAAAGAAGGGCATGCAAATATCCTTGTATCTACTACGGTAATTGAAGTCGGAGTGGATATCCCGAATGCTTCGGTTATGGTGATCGAAAGCGCTGAAAGGTTCGGGCTTTCCCAGCTCCACCAGCTCAGGGGAAGGGTTGGAAGAGGAAATGATCAGTCATATTGCATTCTCATGACCTCTGATAAACTGTCGAAAGAGGCCATTGCCAGACTGGAGGTAATGGTTAGGACTTCAGACGGATTTGAAATTGCGGAAACGGATCTTCGTCTCAGGGGACCGGGCGACATAGAAGGTACGCTCCAGAGTGGAATTCCGTTTGACCTTAAGATCGCCAGTCTTGGCAAGGACGGGCAGATCATAGAACATGTGAGAAATATTGCTGATAGCATACTGGCAAAAGATCCGATGCTTAAAAATGAGGAAAATTTTGTCCTGCTATCCGAACTTGGAAGGCTGTTCAGCTCAAAGCAATCGTGGAGCAATATAAGTTAATTAGAATGGTTATAAATAATTTTGCTGAAATTAAAACCTGATAAAAAACAGTTCTAATAAACTAAGCTTTGATAAATTTGACCTCTTCAAACCGGGCTGATGTTCAGATGAAAGAATCAGTTTTAAAAGACAAGATACAGCACGACGGGACGGTTAAGGAAGTTGGTCTCGATTCGGTTGTCGTCAGCATAGTCTCATGCTCTGCATGCGCAGGCTGCAAGGTCAGGGGAAAGTGCGGGATGACGGAAAATGAGGAGAAAATAATCGATATAAGGGGAAGGTACGATGTATCTCCTGGGGATAAGGTGACCGTTCTTATGGAGGAATCAGCTGGAATGAGAGCTGTAGTACTAAGCTACCTGATACCTTTTCTCATAGTAACCGGAGGCCTTTTAATCTTTCAATCATTATCCATCAATGAACTCACAGCGGGATTGATATCAATTGCCCTTCTGGTTCCCTGGTTTCTGATCCTTTACCTGTTCCGGAATAAGATTGACCGGAGTTTCACCTTTACATTAAAAACATAATATTGATGAGTCCGACAATTCTAATAACGATAATCAGTCTGAGCCTGCTGGCATTTCTGGCGGCTGTCATCCTCTATTTTATCGCGCAGAAATTCAAGGTATATGAGGATCCAAGGATTGATGAAGTTCAGGCCCTTCTGCCGGCAGCTAACTGTGGCGGTTGCGGTTTTGCCGGATGCAGGCAATTTGCCGAAGCAATTGTCAAGTCAGACAGCTTTGACGGCCTCAACTGTCCTGTCGGCGGAGCTTCTGTAATGGAAGAAATTGCCATACTGCTCGGAAGAACTGCTCCTGTTACAGATCTGAAAGTAGCCGTGCTTAAATGCAACGGATCACCTGAATACCGTCCCCGCACTTCGGTTTACAACGGAGCATCAGAATGCCGGATAGTTCAAAGTCTTTATATCGGAGAGACAGACTGCAGCTACGGGTGCATGGGATACGGAGATTGTGAAAGGGCCTGCACCTTTGATGCGTTGCACATCAATCCTGTTACGTTGCTGCCGGAAATTTCTGATGAAAAATGCACTTCCTGCGGCGCATGTGTCAAGGCATGTCCGAGAAATATCATCGAATTACGTAAAAAAGCAAAAAAAGACAGAAAAATATATGTGGCATGCTCCAATTGTGACAGGGGAGGACCTGCAAGAAGAGCCTGCAAGGTAGCATGCATAGGGTGTGGCAAATGCCAGAAGGTTTGTGCGTTTAATGCTATTACCATTGAGAACAATCTGGCATACATCGACGCAGCCTTATGTACATTTTGCAGAAAATGTGTCGTTGAATGCCCCACAAATGCAATAATTGAGGTCAACTTCCCTCCGAGAAAACCAAAGGCTGAAGCTGAGGTTGAAGCGGTAAAAGCTTAGTAATGAAAACTAAAACTGAATAATGGTGCTCAAAACATTCCCAACAGGAGGTGTTCATCCACCCGAGAACAAGCTTACAGCCGGCATTCCGATTGAATATCTTAAGGTTCCCGGGAACGTCGTCATTCCTTTGACACAGCACATCGGCGCACCCGGCAATCCTGTTGTTGCAAAGGGCGACACGGTAAAAACCGGCCAGCTTATAGCAGAAGGAAAAGGGTTCGTATCGGCCAATGTTCATTCTTCGGTTTCAGGCGAAGTAAGCAAGATAGATACTGCTTTAGACAGTTCCGGATTGAAGCATACTGCCGTATTCATCGATGTGGAAGGCGATGAGTGGATTGACTCCATCGACCGGAGCACAGATATTGTCAGGGACATAAAGTTGTCGCCGGAAGAGATAATAAAAAAATGCTTTGAATCAGGAATAGTCGGGATGGGCGGGGCCACCTTCCCCACGCACATCAAACTTAACATTCCTTCAGGAAAGAAATGCGATGTACTTATAATTAATGGAGTGGAATGCGAACCTTATCTTACTTCCGACCACAGGCTGATGCTTGAGAAGGGAGAAGAGATAATGGTTGGCATCACCATCCTGATGAAAGCACTGAAGGTTGAAAAGGCTATGATCGGCATTGAGAACAATAAGCCGGATGCCATCGCCCGTATGGCTTCGCTTGCCTCATCATTCAAGGGCATAACCGTTCACCCGCTTAAGGTAAAATATCCTCAGGGTGCAGAAAAACAACTTATTAAAGCTCTGATCAACAGAGAGGTTCCGTCGGGCCGACTGCCTATCGATGTTGGAGCAGTGGTCCATAATGCAGGGACAGCATTTGCAGTTTATGAAGCGGTTCAGAAAAACAAGCCTCTAATAGAAAGGGTTGTCACTGTTACGGGGAAATCGGTGTCAAAACCCGGAAACTACATGGTTCGGATAGGGACTCCCCTTTCCGGGGTTCTTGAAGCAGTTGGCGGAATTCCAGGCGACACAGGAAAAATTATAAATGGCGGACCAATGATGGGTAAAGCTGTGAGCAACACTGATGCCCCTGTTGTGAAGGGAATGTCGGGAATAATTCTCGTAACTGCCTCTGAGGCCCTGAGAAAAGAAATCAATCCATGCATAAGGTGTGCGAGGTGTGTTTCAGTGTGTCCGATTCACCTTGAGCCCTACCTGCTGATGACACTTGCGGAGAAAAACATGTTTGAACGTGCCGAAAAAGAAAGAATAACGGATTGTATGGAGTGCGGCTCCTGCAGTTTTATCTGTCCGGCCGGCAGGCCTCTTCTTGACTACATCAGGTTCGGTAAGGCAACTGTAATACGGATGGCCCGCCAGAAAATATTAAAATAAACAGAATTATTCTGACCTATGACTAATATGCTGAATATAGCCCCGTCGCCCCATGCGCACGGAAAGGAATCAACCCGGAAGCTGATGATCGACGTAGTAATTGCTCTCATACCGGCGTTCATTGTCTCTGTTTTTTATTTCGGCATCGGGGCAGTAATTGTAACAGCTACATCCGTTATTTCATGCCTGCTGTTCGAATATCTGATTCAGAGGTTCGTACTTAAAAAACCAGTCTCAATTACCGACGGTTCAGCCCTCGTGACAGGTATACTCCTGGCCTTTAACCTTCCTTCAAATATCCCGGTACTGATAATTGTTATCGGAAGCTTTGTATCGATAGCAATTGCCAAGATGACCTTCGGTGGGCTGGGAAACAATCCTTTCAACCCCGCGCTTGTCGGAAGAGTTTTTATGCTTATATCCTTCCCTGTGCAGATGACAACCTGGCCTGTTCCAAAGGGTCTGGGAACAGGTTATCTGGATGCAGTGACAGGAGCCACACCGCTTGCAATATTAAAGGGAGGGCTTGACAGTGGTCAATCGCTTTCTGAAATCATGGGCCAGCTGCCTTCCCCTGCACAGATGTTCCTGGGAAACATCGGAGGATCGATGGGAGAGGTTGCTGCAGCAGCATTGCTTATCGGATTTGTCTGGCTTCTGCTGCGGAAAGTGATTACATGGCATATTCCCACTGCCGTTGTCGGAAGCATAGCTGTATTCACTGGCATTCTGTGGCTGGTAAATCCTGAAAAAAATGCCGATCCTATGTTCCATATCCTTGCAGGAGGCGTGCTTCTCGGAGCCATATACATGGCCACTGATTATGTTACATCGCCCATGGTGCCGAAAGCGATGCTTATCTACGGATGCGGGATCGGGATAATCACAGTGGTAATACGTGTCTATGGGGCATATCCCGAGGGTGTTTCTTTTGCTATACTAATCATGAATGCATTTGTTCCCTTGATGAATGCTTATATTAAACCCAGGCGGTTTGGAGAGGAGGTTAAAAATGGCTAAGACTGAATCAACTTTCAGGAACATGGCGGTTTCGCTGACACTTATCGCGATGGTTTCATCAGCGCTGCTGGGGTTTGTTTATGAAGTGACGAAGGAACCCATTGCCCTGTCGAATCTCAATAAAAAGATCAACGCCATAAAGCAGGTTGTACCTGGCTTCACAAATAATCCCAACGATGAGATGTTCCTTCTTCCCACCGGTGAAGGAGACAGTCTGGAGGTTTATCCTGCAAAAAAAGACGATGAAGTTATAGGTTATGCAGTAAATACTTATACGAATAGTGGATTTAGCGGAAACATAACCCTTATGGCCGGATTCAAACCCGATGGGACAATAATAAATTTAATGGTCCTGGAGCATAAGGAGACTCCGGGACTTGGAACCAAGATGACTGAACCGGAATTCAAGGATCAGTTCATTGATAAGAATCCTGCAGAATTCGGGCTGACAGTAAAAAAGGACGGAGGTCCTGTTGATGCCATAACGGCAGCCACAATCAGCTCAAGAGCCTTTTGCGATGCAGTTCAGAGGGCTTATAACACGCTTCAGAAAGGAGGAATAAAATGAATCAGATTGCAAACTTTACAAAAGGCCTGTTAAAGGAGAATCCCCTCCTGGTAATGGTACTGGGTACCTGTCCCGCCCTGGCAACAACTTCTTCTTCCCTGAACGGACTGGGGATGGGACTTGCCACAACATTTGTGCTGGTATGTTCAAATGTTGTCATAGCGTTGATGTCAAGACTGATCCCCGACAAGGTCAGAATACCTGCCTTTATTGTGGTTATCGCCTCATTCGTCACGGTTGTCGACCTGGTAATGCAGGCCTATGTACCGGACCTCTACCTTACGCTTGGGATCTTCATACCCCTGATAGTGGTAAACTGTATTGTTCTCGGTCGTGCCGAGGCATTTGCAAGCAAGAACTCAGTATGGTCTTCGTTCATCGACGGGGCCGGAATGGGACTGGGATTCACTCTTGCCCTTGGAATACTTGGCGCCTTGCGGGAAATCCTCGGAAGCGGCGCTATTTTCGGGTATAAGTTCATTCAAGGCGACGGCATCCTTGTTTTCATTCTTGCACCCGGAGCCTTTATTGCTCTTGGATACCTTATAGCTCTTGTAAATAAGATCAAACAGAATTAAGCTTACACCCAATGGAATATATACTTATAATAATCTCCGCGCTCCTCGTAAACAATATCGTTCTGGCTCAGTTTCTGGGGGTGTGCCCTTTCCTTGGAGTATCGACAAAAGTGAACACATCTCTGGGAATGTCGGCTGCAGTAACTTTCGTGATGGTACTGGCAACTATTGTCACATACCTCATACAGGTTTATGTTCTCGAGAAACTTGGCATAGCCTTCATGCAAACTATTACCTTCATACTCGTGATTGCATCACTTGTTCAAATGGTGGAAATCGTTCTCAAGAAGATCAGCAGGCCCCTTTATCAGGCTCTCGGTATTTTTCTGCCGCTAATCACAACAAACTGTGCTGTTCTTGGAGTGGCAATCCTGGTGATAAAGAAAGATTACAATCTGATCGAAGGAGTAGTTTACTCAGCAGCTATCGCACTTGGTTTCGGACTGGCCTTAATCATTCTCGCGGGCTTAAGGGAGCAATTTGAACTTGTCGATATCCCCAAAGGGATGAAAGGTGTTCCGATCTCATTGGTTGCAGCAGGTATTCTTGCACTGGCATTCATGGGATTTACAGGAATCGTTTAGTCACGAAAGAAAAATTGAATGCTCATATCTGAATATTACAACATACTTGGCATCCCGATGAATTCATCAATTGAAGACATCAGGAAAGCTTACAGAAAGAAAGCCAGGTTATATCATCCCGACATAAACCAGACTCCGGGGGCAAAGGAAAAATTTATTGAAGCTACCGAGGCCTATGATTTCCTTATAACAAACTACGGGAAGGGACAACTTGATGATCAGGACTATTTCAGGGTAGTTGAGGAGTGGAGAAAATACAGACAGGACCGATCGCGCCAGCGTGCCCAGTACTACGCCAGAAGCTCATTCAATCAATTCAAAAACAGCAAGTATTACAAATCAACCAGGATATTCAATCTGACTTCGGCTGTTTTTGCCTTTGCAGTTTCACTTACTATCTTCTTTTTTGCAATCCTGGGATATGTCCTGAGGCTCAGGGATCCAATCCCCGGAACAGAAAAAACGACAATCTTCTCCTTCATAATTCTTCTTATTTTAAGCCTGATACTCCTGACTGTCTCTGGTTTCTACCTCAAGGCGTACATTGATGCCAACCGGAAACAGAAAAGAAAAAAATAACCCGACGGCACAATTTTTGATCATATACTGTCACAAAACGGTACTCAGGATCGTTATATATTAACGGTTTCTTTTTTGTGCATGTGGCTCTGAGGAACCATACAAAATGACAGTATTAATCAAAATCGATTGATTATGAAGACAAAAATCAGAATCACATCTCAGACCTTCTTTCTTATAATAATGCTTTTTTTGCTGTCGTGCAGCAAGAAAGAGGAAGATCCGGTCACTGATCCAGTTCCCATTGACCTGACTGAAGCTCAGGCCATAATTATAGAATCAGGCAATGAGTTTGCATTTGACATCTTTGGTAAGGTTATTGAAAAAGCTGAACCCGTTCAGAATGTAATGATCTCTCCCCTGAGCATTTCATATGCACTTTCCATGACAATTAACGGAGCGGCAGGGGAAACAAGCGATGCGATGCAGGAAGCTCTCAGGATCAGCGGTATTGACACGGAAACGCTTAATAAATCGTACAAGGCTCTTACAGATGCGCTGCTCACGATCGACAAGCGGGTACTTATATCTATTGCCAACTCGGTATGGACAGAAGATGATTTCGAGGTCAAAAAGGCATTCACCGACGTACTGACCAGTTACTATGATGCTGAAGCGCAGTCGTTTGACATCGATGATCCTTTGGCTCCAGGCCTTATGAATAATTGGATCGAAGACAAAACCAACGGACTGATTAAGGAAATGATAAGCAAGCTTCCGGATAACACTGTGATGCTGCTGATCAATGCAATCTACTTCAAGGGACAATGGAAACTTAAGTTTGATGAGTCCAAAACCGTTGATGAAGCCTTTTTTACAACCGGAAGCTCACAGGTGACGGTACCAATGATGAAGCAAAAGAAAGACTTTAAGGTATATGAAGAAAACGGATTCAAAATTGCCGAATTTCCTTACGGACAGGGCAACTATGTCATGGATGTTATTCTTCCCGATGAAAAAGAAGGATTGAACAATACTCTCGCTATCATTAACAGCCGCGATTATGAGCTTTGGGTAGATCAGATGGCAGAACAGGAGATCGTAGTAAGCTTCCCGAGATTCAAATACGGATACAAGAGAAGCCTTAAGGACATACTATCGGATATGGGAATGGGAATAGCATTCACTGACAATGCCGATTTTTCAAATATTTCAGAACAGTTTGATCTTCTCCTGAATGATGTTGCACATCAGACCTTCATTGAGACAAATGAAGAAGGAACTGAAGCTGCAGCAGCAACTGTTGTAACAGTTGGAACGACATCAATGCCTCCTCCCCCGCTTGAATTCAAGATGGATCATCCGTTTTTGTATATCATCAGGGAAACATCAACCAATTCAATATTATTCATGGGAAGGGTAAGTGATCCCTCCGTGAATTGAATTCGCGCCTGAACCAGGCGATAATGACAGTCTGTAAATCAGGCTGTTCTTATGAAATTGAAAGGCATATGAAGGACAGATGAAAAATACTCCCCTCTTTCATAAATATCCTCGTCTCCCTCTTCATAGTACCAGTTTACTATGAATTTCTTGTTTTTCAACCTGACACGGGAGATTTTCTGAAAAAGTTGTATCATGAATTTGGCGCTTGCGCTGTTGAAGTATTCCAGGTTCATATCTATACATGTAACGTCTGCAGGATCAAGGATATAGCCATCAATCCAATCTTCTACAGGCTTAAAGAAATCCAAAGTGTTTTCATGAATCGACCGGCCTTTGATCCTTATCATCCCTCCCGGATTCAACAGTATCTCAGGTGAATTTTTTGTAGCCTCTATCCTCAACTCATTCATGCTGAATTAACGGGAACATTAACGCCATATTGTAAAGCATTGCTGACAATGTAGACAGGGATGAAATCAACTTATGGCCTAACTGGCCTGCGGGGCAACATCCTGACTCGCGAATTCTCCTCTAAGATATTTATAATATCCTGTAATTCCGATCATCGCGGCATTATCGGTTGTGTAGGAGAATGGAGGAATATAAAGGTTCCACTCCCTTCTGGATGCTTCCCTGACAAGGCCGTTTCTCAGGCCGGAATTAGCTGATACACCTCCCGCAATACCAATCTCCCTTATTCCTGTCATCTGAGAGGCTTTCACAAGTTTTGAAATGAGAATGCTTACAATAGTTTCCTGGAGAGAGGCACACAAATCGGCTTTGTTTTTCTCGATGAACTGCTGATCCTCTTTGAGCCTGTCGCGTAAAAAATAAAGAAAGCTTGTTTTAAGTCCGCTGAAGCTGAAATCGAGGTGCTTTACTCTGGGTTTTGCGAAAACGAATGCCTTTTTATTGCCTTGTGCAGCAAGCTTATCAATCATGGGGCCAGCCGGATACGGAAGGTCCATGAGTTTCCCGCATTTATCGAAAGCTTCACCTGCCGCGTCGTCAATTGTGTTTCCGATTATTTCCATTTCGAGATGGCTCTTCATCACTATCAGCCTCGTATGTCCGCCAGATACGAGAAGGCAAAGGAAAGGAAAGTCAGGCAGCCTGTTCTTACCGTCCTTCGCGAGAATGAAATGCACGAGCACATGAGCCTGAAGATGATTCACCTCGATGAGAGGAATATTTCTTGCTAGCGCAAATCCCTTGGCGAAGGAAGTGCCTACAAGCAAAGATCCAAGCAAACCGGGTCCCTGGGTAAAGGAAACCGCATTAATATCAGCAGGATCAGCTTCAGCCTTTTTAAGTGCCTGATCCACAACTGGCACAATATTTGCCTGATGAGCCCTGGAAGCAAGCTCGGGAACAACGCCCCCGTAAGATACATGTATGTCCTGGCCTGCTATAAGGTTTGAGAGTATATAACCGTCCCTTATAACAGCCGCAGAGGTATCATCGCAGGATGATTCTATCGCAAGTATTGTAACCGCCATGCTTCCTTTGATTTTCCGGATATTTTAGGTTATTTTGAAACCCGAACGTTCAGGCATTTTAATGCTCAAAAGTATTAAAAAATCATTTAAGTATCTTATGATACTGTTTGGCATCCTCCTTTTGGTGCCGACCCTGGCTTCCATTGTTCTGCGTATACCTGAGGTCCAGACGTTCATGGTGAACAGGATAACCGGTCATTTTTCGGAAAGAATAAAATCCACAATCTCGGTTGGCAGGTTTGAATACACTTTCTTTAACAAGTTGGTTTTAAACGATCTTCTTATCAAAGACCAGAACAATGATACATTGCTCTACTCACAAAGGATATCAGCAGGTATTCTAAGGCTCGACATTGCTGGAAATAATATCAGACTCGGCCGTGTGGATATCGATCAGCCTGTAATTGCATTGATAACCGACACAACGGGTTTGATGAATCTCACATGGTATCTCGACATGCTAAAAACACCGGATGATACTGTCAAAAAAGGAGAAACAAGATTTTCTGTTAATAAAATAACAATAAAAGACGGGAGATTTGCCCTTCTCAACAGGACCCGGCAGCCCGGTAAATCCCTTATCGATTTCAACAATCTGCGTCTGACGCGGATCAACGGCGATGCTGAGGATTTAAGGATTCGCGGCGATTCGACCGTGCTTGAAATCAACGACATCCGGTTCGGGGAATCGAAAGGGTTTCTCGTAAGAAGCATGAGCAGCAACCTGACATTTGCCGGGAAGGATATATTATTCAGGGATCTCTTTCTTTATCTCGACAGTTCCATAATAAATGCAAATCATCTGATCCTTTCGGGAGATGAGACGGATGGATTCGGAAATTTCACAGATAAAGTAAGGCTCGACATCAGCCTGGATAAATCTCTCATAAGCGCCTCGGATCTGAGATACTTTCTTCCGGCAGCCGGAGGACTTAAGGAGTCAATTGAATTATCGGGAAGAATAACCGGAACCGTGTCTGATATAAACGGCAGAAAAATAACGGCAGCATTCAGGGATTTTACGAAGCTCGAATGCGACTTTGACATGTCAGGTCTGCCTGATATCAAAAACACCTTTATTCACATAAGCATAGGCAACCTCAGTACCAATGCCCCAGAAATTGAAATGATACGAAGGAATGGCAAAGCGCTAAACCTGCCGGATGTCCTGGGAAAGCTTGGCAACATTTCATTTGCAGGTAGTTTCACCGGCTTTACAACCGATTTTGTCACCTATGGCAAAATCGGTACAGATGCCGGGTCGTTGAAAACAGACATCTCATTCAGACCTGAGGGCAATGGAAATTTCAGAATCAGGGGTCTGGTAAAGGGCGAAAATGTCGATCTGGGCCTTCTTACAGACAATATGGAAATGCTGGGCAAGCTGACCATGGAAACAGATGTTGACGGTTATGCAACTTCTACAACAAATATTTCCGGTAAACTTACTGGCAAAATAGACAGTGTTGAGGTTAACAAATATGTTTACAGGAATGTTACCCTCAACGGAATCTTCACTGAAAAGACCTGGGACGGAAGCATAAAAATCTCCGACCGGAACATAAGGATGGACATGCTGGGAATGCTCGACTTCAGAAACGAGCTGCCCGAATTTGATCTAACCCTCAATCTTGCCGAATCGAACCTTTACAAGCTGAATTTTGACAAAAGCGACACTACGTCGGGACTCTCCATGCTGGCAACTGCAAATTTCAGGGGAAACAACATTGATAATTTATTCGGAGAAATAAGGCTTCTTAATTCGACCATAAAGAAATATGGCAATAAACTTGATTTGTACGACTTTACCCTGAAAGCTTTTAATGAAGGGGGCAAACCTGCCCTTTCAGTCAGGACCGATTTTGTTGATGCCGATCTGAGGGGCTACTATAAGTTCGGTGAAATAGGACTGGTTCTGAAATCAGCCCTGGCCACCCTCCTGCCTTCAAAATTCAGCATCCCTGATCTTTCAGGAGAACTTTCCGCAAATGAATTCACCTATACCGTAAGATTCAGGAACACTGACAAACTAAATAATTTCTTCAAAACAGGCCTGCTTCTTTCGGAAAAGAGCACCCTTAGCGGTTCATTTTACAGGGACAGCCTGATAAGCGTGTCTGCTGATTCAAGGAAGCTTGTTTTCAGGAACAACACTTTCAGCAATTTTTCACTGAAAGCGCTATATTCGGAATCTCAATTTATGGCAGACCTGAGGAGTACGTCGCTGCTGGTACTGGGAAGAGCCGATCTGAAGGAATTCCGGGCAGGTTTCGCTGCAGGATCAGACAAACTCAATTTCGACCTGGACTGGAACGACAGGATTGGCAAAATCAGCAAGGGGGCCTTTATTTCGAGGGGATCGTTTATTCCCAGGGATGACGGCAGAACCGGATCTCTTCTCCGGATCGACATTGACTCAACGGATGTTATC
>JAFGXK010000230.1 GCA_016936695.1 Bacteroidales bacterium
GAGGTGGCACGGAATATATCAAGGACAACTACTATTGAACCCGCATGCCTGTCAGCTTCGTACAGGGCAGGGGAAAAACAAGTCTCGAGATTCAGTTTTTGCATCAGAACATGGGGGTAAATTATCTTATCTCAACTTTTGTTGTAGATAGGAAAGTTTACAACTTTGGCTTTGAGGTCCTTATTTCTGATTCTTATGAAAATTTCTGTATCCGCTTTCCAGAATCCTTTCTGAAGATATGCCATTCCGATTCCCTGCTTCATCATGGGCGACATTGTTCCCGATGTCACCTCTCCTATTATATTACCGTTTGCATCGACAACCTCATAATGCTGGCGGGGAATACCGCGGTCGATCATTACAAATCCCTTCAGCCTTCGATTTACGCCTTCTTCCTTCTGTTTCAGCAGGACTTCCCTGTCGATGCTTTCCTTGTTAGCAGTGAATTTTGTTATCCAGCCGAGCCCGGCTTCAATCGGTGAAGTGGTGTCGTCGATATCGTGGCCATACAGGCAGTAACCCATTTCAAGACGCAGGGTATCCCTTGCTCCCAGTCCGACCGGCCTGATTCCGAACTCCCTGCCGGCTTCAAAGACGGCATCCCATAATTTAGCAGCCTCTTCGTTCCTTACATAGATCTCGCAACCCGGCTCGCCGGTATAGCCTGTTGTGGAAAAGATTACATCCTTAATTCCGGCAAACTCAACGATCCGGAAGAAGTAATTCTCCATTTCCATCACAGGTGCTGAAGTCAGCTTTTGCATTGCCTTCATTGCAAAGGGACCCTGGATGGCAAGCTGTGCAATATCATCCGAAGCATTTATCAGGTCTCTTCCCGGTTCAATTCCAAATTTTCCGGCGTTCATTACGCACCAGTTCCAGTCCTTTTCAATATTTGCCGCATTAACAACAAGAAGGTATTTATCCTGGCTGAGCCTGTAAACGAGCAGGTCGTCGACTATTCCACCGCTCCCGTTGGGAAAGCATGAATACTGAACCTTCCCGTCCCACAGTGCAGCCACATCGTTTGAAGTTATATACTGAAGGTATTTAAGGGCTGAAGGACCGGACACCCAGAACTCGCCCATGTGTGAAACATCGAATACGCCGACTCCCTGACGGACGGCAATATGTTCCTCTGTGATCCCGGTGTATTCGACCGGCATATTGAAGCCGGCAAAGGGAACCATCCTGGCTCCGGCTTCCTCATGGAACTTTGTAAAGACAGTATTCTTCATTAATGGAGAAATTTATTTTATAAACCGTATTGCCGCCTGAAAGAAGCGACAGGCTGACAGAAGTATTAACTGATAAAAATAGAATATATTTTAGAACTCCAAAAGGATTATTCAACACTATATTAACCATTCAGGTTTGTAAAAAGATAGTACCAGCCGGTAAAATAAAATCCTGTTATATCTGTTATATATGCAGTTCTGCCAAGAGTTTTTTTAGGACCAACAAATCATGAATTTCAAATACATCAATACAGAATACCTCGAAATGGTTGCCGGCGGGGATTCCAACCTTCTCAAGGAACTGATCGGCATGTTCCGCGACCAGGTCATCGAGTTCAACAGCGAATTGAAAGAGCATTTCGCCGGGGGGAATCATAAAGCAATGGGCGAACTTGCCCATAAAGCCAAATCGTCGGTTGCCATAATGGGCATGGACAGTCTGGCCAACATGCTCAAAACTTTTGAAATTGAAGCAATGGATGGGAAGAACGCTGAAAAGTATGAGTCGTATATTAAGCGTTTTGAAGAAGAAACCAGGCATGCGCTTGAGGAGCTCGACGAATTGGTAAAAATCGGTTAGTTATGACAGACATGATCAATATAGATAAAAGGGACAAGATTGACATTGTCACTTTCGCTGTCAAAAGGATAAATGCCACAACCATTGAAGAGATAAAGGAAGGTGTAAGCAAGGTCTTTGACAATCCAAGTGCAAAAGTGATCATCGATCTTAAGGGGGTGGAATACATTGACAGTTCGGGCTTCGCATGCTTTCTTTCACTTCACAAGGCTGCAAAAAGCAATATCGGGGTCCTCAAATTTGCGAACCCCGAACCAAGGGCTACGGAATTGTTCCATACTCTTCATCTTCACACTATTTTTGACATTTATGATGATCTGAACACATGTATCAGGTCGTTCAGGTAAGGGCGCAGGGCACAGGGCGAAGGGCAAAGAGCAAAGGGAGCACGATGCTTGATGCCGGGTGATTTTTAATTACTGCTGTTACCGAACACCAGCCTGTCGTCTTCCACATCAACTTCAACAGTACTTTCCCTAGGAATTTTGCCGGAGATTATCTCCTTTGATAGTTCATTTATTATTTCCTTCTGAATCAATCTCTTAACCGGACGTGCACCGGACTGTGGATCAAAGCCGTTCCGGGCAAGCCAGTCGATGGCCTCTTCGGAAACCTCAAGCCTCAGATTGCTGTTTGCCAGCACCTTCCTCACATTGTTCAGCTGGATTTTTACTATTTCTCCTATCTGCTCAAGATTAAGGGGACTGAACATAACAATCTCATCAACTCTGTTAAGGAATTCAGGCCGGAGCGATTTCCTCAGAAGCATGAACAACTCCCGGCGAAGGGATTCCGCCTCTTTTTCAGGCATGTTGTTGTTCCACTGGTCCATCCTGTCGCGGATCAGCTCGGAACCAAGATTGGAAGTCATTATTACGATGACGTTCCTGAAGTTTACAGTCCTCCCCTTATTGTCTGTAAGTCTTCCCTCGTCGAGAACCTGCAGAAGAAGGTTAAACAGATCGGGATGTGCTTTTTCAATCTCATCCAGAAGCACAACCGAATATGGCTTACGCCGCACGGCTTCGGTCAGCTGGCCTCCTTCCTCATAACCTATGTATCCGGGAGGCGCTCCGATAAGCCGTGAAACGGAATGCCGTTCCTGATACTCCGACATGTCGATGCGGGTCATCAGGTTTTCGTCATTGAAGAGAAATTCGGCCAGAGCCCTGGCCAGTTCTGTTTTACCGACACCGGTTGTTCCGAGGAAGATAAATGAACCCACCGGCCTCTTTGCATCCTGAAGTCCGGCCCTCGATCGCCTGACAGCATCCGAAACCGCTCTTATGGCTTCATCCTGACCGACAACCCTGAGATGAAGTTCATCTTCGAGCCGCAGAAGCTTTTCCTTTTCACTTTCAAGCATCCTGGAAACAGGTATGCCTGTCCATTTCGCAACGACTTCAGCAATATCCTCCGAACGCACCTCTTCCTGGACAAGGGAGCCCTTGCTCCTCTTCTTGCCTATCAGGTCTTTCAGCTCCTCTATCTCTTTTTCGAGACCTATTATCTTTCCATAACGTATCTCGGCCACCCTGCCATAATCCCCTTTGCGTTCAGCCTCATCAGCTTCGAATCTGAGGGCTTCAACCTCTTCCTTCTTCTCCTGAACTTTTTCTATCATCTCCTTTTCTCCTTTCCAGGCAGCTGTCAGTTCATCCCTTTTGGATTGAAGTTCAGCAAGTTCGGCAGAGATATCGTTTTCCTTCACCTTGTCCTCGTCACGTCTGATGGCCTCCCTTTCTATTTCAAGCCTTGTGATTGCCCTTGTCACCTCGTCAATCTCATCGGGTACCGAGTTCATCTGGAGCCTGAGCCTCGAGGCAGCCTCGTCGATAAGGTCGATGGCTTTATCGGGCAGGAATCTGTCGGTGATATAACGTGTTGAAAGATCGACGGCTGCGATTATCGCCTCGTCGCGTATAATAACTTTGTGGTGGGTTTCATATTTCTCCCTTATGCCGCGGAGTATGGAGATGGAGTCCTCCCTGTCGGGCTCATCGACCATCACTATCTGGAATCGCCTTTCAAGAGCCTTGTCCTTTTCGAAATATTTCTGATACTCATTCAGGGTGGTAGCTCCGATGGCCCTCAGTTCACCACGGGCCAGGGCAGGCTTGAGGATGTTTGCGGCATCCATTGCACCTTCCGATTTACCGGCCCCTACAAGTGTATGGATCTCATCGATGAAAAGCACTATTTCACCATTGGCGGAAATGACCTCGTTTACAACTGATTTCAGCCGCTCCTCGAATTCACCCTTGTACTTGGCACCTGCGATCAGAGCCCCCATATCGAGCGAATAGATAGTCTTCGATTTAAGGTCTTCAGGAACGTCGCCCCGGATTATCCGGTGTGCAATCCCTTCTGCAATGGCTGTTTTGCCTACACCAGGCTCCCCGATCATGATGGGATTGTTCTTGGTCCTCCTGGTGAGGATCTGAAGTATCCTTCTTATCTCCTCGTCGCGCCCCACAACAGGATCGAGCTTACCTGTCCTGGCCCTTTCGTTGAGATTAACGGCATAACGGTTAAGCGCATCGAAGGTATCTTCTGAAGTCGGATTATCGACAGTGGCTCCTTTCCTCAGTTCACTGACGGCCGACCTGAGATCCTTCATTGAAATGCCGTAATCCTTGAGAAGTTGTGATGCCCGGTCGGAAGTTTCAAGGATGCCCATCAGAATGTGCTCCGTGGTGACAAATTTATCCTTCATCGCGGAAGCGTGATCGTTTGCTTTTCTGAGCGCCTCTGACGCACCCGATGACAGATACGGTTCACCTCCGGTAACCCTGGGATAGGTGTCGATTATCTTTTCTACGTCTTTCATGACCGATGCTGAACTGACGCCAAGCTTTCCGAAAAGCCAGTCGGTAATATTCTCGGCCTCGCTTATAACCCCATGAAGCAGATGAGCGCACTCGATAGCCTGCTGTCCTTTTGCATCTGCGATCATAAAAGCCTTCTGAACTGATTCCTGAGCTTTAAGTGTAAAATTATTGAGATTCATGTCTTTAATATTATAAATAAGTATTGGTCATGATGCTTTGTGAACAACATTTCAATCTGGGCCGGTTTCACCCCCAAACCCCCTAAAGGGGGCCTTGAAATCCTTAATCATTGGTTGTTTTAGCTTTCATAAATAAAAACTCTTTCATGCCAGATCGATTACAGCCCCACTGGTGAGGGTTGGGGGGTGGAACCATTATGAATCAGATCGGATCAATTATTCTGCCAACTCTGAAAATTGACTGTTTGACACTAAAATCCGGGCTAAATATGTCAAAATGACAAGACCAGGGTGCCTGTTAAGGTATATAAAGAGATAGTGTTATCTTTGAAAAAAAGCAGTTATGGGAAAGATACTCTGGAAGCCGGGAACTATGATATATCCCTTGCCGGCAGTAATGGTCAGCTGTGGTTCGGAACCCGAAGAATATAACATAATAACGGTATCATGGACAGGCACAATCTGCACAGATCCGCCGATGTGCTATATTTCAGTCAGGCCTTCCAGACATTCATACGGTATAATCAGGAAAAACCTTGAATTTGTTATCAATCTTACCACAAAATCACTTGCTTATGCCACTGACTGGTGCGGAGTTAAATCAGGGGCAGAGTATAAAAAGTTCAGGGAAATGGGGCTGACCCCGGCTAAGGGAGCTTTAGTAAAAGCGCCGCTGATAAAGGAGTCTCCGGTGAACATCGAATGCATAGTAAAGGAAATAAAGGAACTTGGAACACATCACATGTTCATTTCCGAAGTGGTTGCGGTGAATGCCGAGGAATCATTATTTGATGAAGAATCCGGTGCTTTCCGGCTCATTGATGCCGAGCCCATCAGTTACCTGCATGGCAAGTATTACGAAATAGGAAGCCTGATCGGGAAATTCGGTTTTTCGGTGCAGAAAAGGAAGACAGGGAAGAGGAGAAAATAAATTCCACACATATTAAACAAAACCCTTGTCCCCTCCCTTGGTTTTTTTAGGTTCAATAGTTCTAAAAATCACAACAATTGAGGTGATTGGCCGTTCTGTAGTTAATTAATATCTCAATAATTCCATCTGTGAGAATTCCCTTTCGTCAATGAGTGAGAAGATTATTAATACTCTGATGCAGTTATTTGCCATTATTGCCAATCCTGAAGGGGATCAGGAAGAAAGGAGGGCTGTGGTTGAGGCATTTCTGCGCCAGCATCTCAACAATGAGCTGGTAAAAAAATACCTGGCTGATTATGATGAGGCCTTCAGGGAAGCTCAGGTCAAGCGTGACAAAAGTACGAAAGAGAGACGGGAAGGAGCAATTGCAGTCAGGATAGCCAAACTGTGCCATGATATTAATGAAGAGGGACTTCTGGCTGTAGATCAAAGGATTGTTGTCGTTCTTCTGGCTCTCGAATTCTGCAAATCGGGAAATGGAACCGTGACGGATCTTGAAAGGGGATTCATAGCCACGCTTGCAGAAAGTCTGAATATCTCAAATGAGGAATTTGACATAATAGAGAAATTTGTTCTCAATCCTTTCACAGATATTCCTTCCTCACAAAATCTTCTCGTCATATCAGGGAAAAAGACAGATGTCACCGGTAACACAAAATATGCCTTCAGGGATCAGCTGAAGGGACAGATATGGATATTGTACGTTCCCTCAGTAAATATGCACTTCCTGAGATACGCCCGCTCCGGAGAACTATCGATGAACGGTCTGCTGCTCAAGGAAAATAAAGTGTACCCCATAAGCCACGGATCGTCGATAAAGGGATACAACATCTCCCCCATCTATCACTGGGATATCACGATGCTTTTCCTTAAGGAGGAATTCAAGTCGTCGAGGGTGGTGTACGAAGTCAATAACCTGGAATATAAATTCAAGAGTGGCGAGGTGGGAATTCACCAGATGTCGTTTAAGGGGGAATCGGGAAGGATGATAGGTATCATGGGAGCAAGCGGGGCCGGAAAATCCACTTTGCTGAGCGTGCTTAACGGCACCAATCCACCCTCCGGTGGAGAGGTCCTGATAAACGGGATAAGCATTCACAAGGACAAGGATAAGATAAAGGGGCATATAGGCTATGTATCTCAGGACGACCTTCTGATTGAGGATCTTACAGTTTTTGACAACCTGTATTTCAATGCAAGGCTCTGCTTCGGCAATCTTTCAGACGCCGAGATTCATGAAAAGGTAGATAACGTGCTAAAGAACCTCGGCCTGTATGAAATCCGGAATATGAAAGTAGGGTCGCCACTTAATAAGAAGATCAGCGGAGGACAGAGAAAGAGACTGAATATCTCCCTTGAACTTATCAGGGAGCCTGCCGTGCTGTTTCTCGATGAGCCTACGTCGGGACTATCATCGAGGGATTCAGAGAACATAGTCGACCTCCTGAATGAACTTGCAAGAAAGGGGAAACTGCTGTTCATCGTTATACACCAGCCCTCATCAGACATCTTCAAGATGTTCGACAAACTCATCATTCTCGACACTGGCGGATATCTTATATATAATGGTAATCCAGTTGATTCCATTGAATACTTCAAGAAGAAGATCGGGCAGCCCAATTACACTGAAAGTGTGTGTTATGCATGTGGTAATGTTAATCCCGAGCAGATCTTCAACATAGTTGAGACAAAGGTGATGACCGAGAGCGGTAAGGCGACGGAGACGAGAAGAATAACCCCTGACGAATGGCGGAAATTGTATGAGAAGGAAAAGAAGGAGGACAAGCTTGAAAAAGGCCAATCCCTGCCCGAAATTCATTTCAGGCCGCCCAGAAAGCTCAGTCAGTTTCTGATTTATGCAAAGAGAGATATCCTGTCGAAGCTTTCAGACGCACAATATCTTCTTATTACCTTGTTTGAAGCACCGGTGCTTGCCTTCTTCCTTGCATTTCTAATAAGATTTTATGATGAGAATGCCAAAAATCCGGAATATCACCTGATTGACAACAGTAACCTCCCGGTTTACATATTCATGTCGGTTATAGTTGCTCTTTTCATGGGACTAACAGTCAGTGCCGAGGAAATATTCAAGGACCGCAAGATACTGAAGCGGGAAGCTTTTTTGAATCTCAGCTGGAACAGTTACCTGATGTCGAAGGTTTTTGTTCAGTTTGGCATCTCTGCAATCCAGGCCCTGTCATTCGTCATTCTGGGCAATATGATAACAGGTATCAGGGGATTGACATTTGAATACTGGCTGGTACTCTTTTCAAGCTGGGCAGCGGCCAACGTGCTTGGACTGCTGATTTCCGATAGTTTCAAGGCTGTTGTCACCATTTACATACTAATACCCTTCCTTGTAATACCCCAGATAATTCTAAGCGGCGTGCTTGTCAAGTTTGAAAAACTGAATCCCAATATTTCATCTCCTGTTACTATCCCGTTTTACGGGGAGGTTATTACCGCGCGCTGGGGCTACGAGGCACTGGCAGTGAAACAATTCACCGACAACAGGTATGCAAAGGTTTTCTACGGGTTTGACAAGAAGATGAGCGAAGCCAAGTTCATAAAGGACTACTGGTCCTCCAAGACCAAAGGTAATCTCGACAAGCTGC
>JAFGXK010000231.1 GCA_016936695.1 Bacteroidales bacterium
GGTTATCTGGAACATCAACCGCCAGTGCTGCGATCTAAGGCTTTATGAATTCGGTAACTGCTATTTCAGAACCGGACATGGCTCACCTGTACCTTCTGTTGCTGACTACACTGAAAGAAAATCGCTCGATATATTCATTACCGGAAAAACAGGGAAGGAAAGCTGGAATCACAAGACCAGTCCTACGGATTTCTTCCACATAAAATCCGCCACCGAGATGATCTTCTCACGGCTCGGGATTGACACTTTGCTGTTTGCGAACGGAGAGAGTAAGAAGAAATATTTTGCTGAATCTATAACCTACGTGCTCAACAATAAGGTACTAGCCGAGACGGGAAAACTGTCAAAAAGCATGCTTTCAAGGTTCGATATAGGTCAGGATGTATTCTACAGCCACATTGACTGGGATCAGGTAACCAGGCTGATCGGCAGGAAAGCCATTGAATTCACTGAACTCCCGAAATATCCTTCTGTGAGGCGCGACATGGCAATGCTTCTCGACAGGGGAATCAAGTTCGGCCGGATCAGGGATATTGCTTTCCTTACCGAAAAGAATGTACTGCGCGATGTCAGTCTGTTCGACGTTTATGAAAGCGACAGCCTTGGAGCAAACAAGAAATCATATGCCGTCAGCTTCATTCTCAGGGATGATCTGAGGACTTTGACCGACAAGAATATCGACAAGGTGATGAACAACCTCCGACTTGCTTTTGAGAATGAGCTTGGTGCAAAGATAAGATGAAAGACCTGAAGCTTCCCGTACCTTAAAAGCCCGGGTTTAATCTGAATTAATAATCCTGAAATGGGAAGAATACTCAAGACAGCCGGCAATTATCTATCGCTCGTCAAGTTCATGCATACAGTTTTTGCTATGCCGTTCGCACTGATAGGCTTCACTCTGGCAGTCACCACTACGGAAAGGGAATTCAGTTTCCGTCTGCTTCTTCTCATTATACTTTGTATGGTTTTTGCGAGAAATGCCGCAATGGGCTTCAACAGGCTGGCTGACAGGAATTTCGACTCACTGAATCCCAGAACAGAACAGAGGGAGATCCCTTCCGGTAAGATCGGAGTAAAATCAGCTGGTTTCTTTGTAGCCGTAAATGCCATCCTGTTTGTTTTATCGGCCGGACTTATAAATAAGCTAACGCTTTTCCTTTCACCCATCGCCCTGGCTGTAATCCTGGGCTACAGCCTTACCAAAAGATTCACATTTCTATGCCACTTCATCCTTGGTCTAGGACTAAGCCTCGCTCCCATAGGTGCATATATTTCCGTGACTGGTTCATTCCACTACCTCCCGATTCTTTATTCCCTGATTGTACTTACCTGGGTAAGCGGATTTGACATCATTTATGCCCTTCAGGACGCAGAATTTGACAGGGAACATAGCCTTCATTCAATACCTTCACTGACAGGAAGGAAAAAAGCCCTGGCAATTTCAGGCATTGTACATTTTTTAACTTTTATCCTTGTGGTTGCCGCCGGGATTGCAGGCAACGGGAAAATACTTTACCTGGTCGGAGCCATCGTTTTCACCGCGTTGCTTTTTTGGCAGCATCTTCTGGTGAAACCAGATGACCTGAGCAGGGTTACACTTGCATTTCAGACCACAAACGGTATAGCAAGTGTGGTATATGCACTTTTCGTAATACTCGACCTTGTAATTTTTACCTGATTTGGGATAGCCTGTCAGTTTTTTTTGTTTATTGGCGATTGAAATACTCTGACATGATGTCCGAAATAATTGTCAAAGAAGTCCAGTCCCGCAGGGAGCTCCGGGAATTCATCCATCTTCCGGCAAAGGTTCACAAGGGGGAACCCGTGTGGCTGCCTCCGCTATACTCAGACGAATGGCACCTGTTCGACAAGAAAAAGAACAGGTCGTACAGTTATGCCGATACTGCCTTCTTTATTGCCTGGAAGGACAAGAAACCGGTTGGAAGGATAATGACTCTGATAAACAACAGGTATAACGAAATAAAAAAGGAAAAGCACGGCAGGTTCAGCTTTATGGAGTGCTATAACGACCGGGAGATATTCCATGCTCTCATTTCAAAGGCCGAGGAGTGGGTAAGAGACAGGGGCATGGTGAAGATTGTTGGTCCGATGGGATTCTCTGATAAGGATCCCCAGGGATTCCAGATCGAGGGGTTCGAGTATCCCTACCTCTTTACCGCACCGACCAACTCACCTTATATGCCGGCTATGCTTGCAGAAGAAGGATATACCAAGGAGATTGATCTGGTGAATTACAATCTGCCGATCCCTGAATCGTATCCTCCTGTCTATTTAAAGGCCCTGGAAAGATACTCGCGGAACGGAGAGATATCTATTATCGAGTTTAAATCGAAGAAAGAGATAAAACCGGTAATCATACCTGTTCTGGAACTAATGAACCAGACCTTCAGAGATATTTACGGTTATGTTCCGCTTAATGATCCGGAGAAGGAGGAATTTGCCGGAAGATATCTGCCAATCCTGGATCCGGAATTCGTTAAAATTGCAAAGTCGAAAAACGAGTTAGTTGGCTTCGTGGTGGCGCTTCCCGACATGACTCCCGGAATAATTGCCGCCAGGGGAAAACTCTTTCCTCTCGGAATATTGAGGATACTGAAAGAAATGAAGAAGTCGACCAAGCTGATGCTGATGCTCGGAGGGGTAAAGGAAGAATACAGGGGAAAGGGAATAGATGTCATGATGGCTATAAAACTCATTGAATCAGCGATAAAGCACAATAAGAAGACTATCGACAGTCACCTGATAATGGAACAGAATGTCAGGATGAGAGCTGAATGTGAAAGAATGAACGGGAAAATTGTAAAACGCTTCAGGATTTTCCAGAAGAGTATTGCTGATTAACAAGTATACAATCGGCAAAAATCACAAACTTTTTTACATCATTCATGCATTCTAATGTTTCAGAACCTGAATATGAATGACAGCCCGAGCAGCTCCTTGAACTGGACCCTTGCGGTCTTTTTCTGATTTCCGTCATCACCCATTACAGGGTTTTTATCCTTGTCAAAGAGAAGTGTCTTGGTATCATCATCAAAAATCAGGTGGGTATTGAGCCTTACATCCGTGAACCAGTTGAGATGGGTCTGAATGATCATTTCCCAGTCAACATCAATATTGAGGGGATTATTCACATAATTTGTAAACAGCTGCAGCCTATTGGTCACCACCATGTTTTTCATCGGGCGCATCTCATTCATTATCATAAAACTGGCCCCCGGTTCATGCTTTGACCTCCTGTCGGCGGCAACACCGTATTTGGTCTGGTCAATTCCGGCGGTATCGGGGACGAATGTACCCTTGTAGGACAGGGGAGATAGGTTTATAGATGTTTTTTTGTTCGGTTTGTAGTCAAGCCCGAAGCCAAGAGTCACCACGCCAGGATTGAAAAACTTCGAAACTGGTGTTTCATCGGGGTAATTATACCCTTTTGAGATCTGGGTCTTGAAGAGCATTATTGCGCTGAAATCGAATTTACCGAAAGCCTTGTGATTGAGTTTTGAATTTGTCTCGAGCAGGTCGAGATTTTTTCTTATGTCCTCGCTTCCCGATTTTATCAACCCGTATTTCATTCTGGCAAAGTTTGCCGACGAAAGAAGCTTGCTCTTGTTGTTATAATCGGCGAACCATGTCAGGTCGAGAGCTGTGGAGATGTTGTTTTCTCCGCCCTTGACCCAGTTGGATACCATTCCCTGGTTAAGCGAGAAGGATGCTTCAGTCCGGTACCTCCAATATTGCGATTTGGTAAGTATCCTGTTTATATCGACAAGGGTTGTGTTATCCCTGGGTTCAACGTCGATCTTTGCTTCGGAGACATTCCCCTGCCGCGTGGGCCTCCTTATGAAGACCCCATGTTCGAGGTAAAGTCCGATTGTATTTCTTGATGGATTGCCTATCCAGACGGTTACCGAATCAGCAAGATCATTTTTCAGCCAGAACCTTATCATACGATCCGACCCTGAGTTCAGCCAGAGAGGATACTCCCCCACTCCCGGTCCTGTAAATCTTATAATACTTGAATCACGGGCTTCCAGGTAATCGAGAAGAACATTGACTGCTGCCCTGATGGAATCATTCCTGAATTTATATCCTGAGAAAGCAAGGGAATCAGCAATAACAGGAATCTGCAACGAATCAATTCTCCGGATTGTATCTACCGTCAGTGCGTTGGTCATTCTTCTAACGGACGGGAGGGTGTCGCCTGCAATCCTGAGCGAATCGAATGGATATTCCGTCAGATAAAGCTTTGTGGAATCAAAGGGAGGTGTGGAAGAGGCAACCAGCAAACGTCCTATGGCACCATAAAGGGGATCGACCGCCTGACGTCCGGGCCGGAACCTGAATTTTTTCTGAAGCAGTCTCACGGCCTCGTCCTGCGAAAGGACAATAACCTGAGGCGGCACCGTGTCGTGGCGAAAAGCAGGAGAAGTCTGTATTGTATCTGATATTGCCACGGCAGAATCAACCA
>JAFGXK010000232.1 GCA_016936695.1 Bacteroidales bacterium
CGCAACAGTCTCCAGAAAATCCAGTTCCTTATCGGTGAATCCGGCGCTGAAGGATATGAAATCCATGAGCTGAACCAGGACATATATTTTCTGCTTCTGCTGAAGCTCTTCGTTTATCTTTTCACAAATTGCCAGGATCCTTATTGATGTCAGCGAGGTACGCTTACGGTCTTTAATGCTGTCCTTCAGGATCCCATCAGGATAGTAAAGCCTGAGATAGTCATCGAAGATTGCCATGTACTTAAGCACCTGTTCGTTGTTCAGATGCTTTGACAGAAACAACCGCACAACATCGCGGCCTCTGCTGGATATCTCCCTGTCCGCATGAACATCACTTATCAGGGCGAAAAGCCGTATCAGCGCTTTAAGAATGGGTTCACTCATTCTTCCGGGAATTTATTATGCAAAACAAGTCAATTTTTTATTTTTCCCTTTAATTATTTCTGCAGAATGCTATCTTTGTTTAAGATTATCAAGTTACTAATTAATATTTATCTGGAGAAATATTTTTAAGAGAACCTTTTAATTTTAAGGTTAGCCGGTAATTGCCCGGCATTTCTCCGTTGTTTTTCAAATGTCTCCCATGGAGAAGCTGATCATAGATCCGACAGTTTTTACGCCAAAGGTCATACTTGACCACGAGGAGCATTTTCTGGAGATCGGGGGTGAATCGAGACCCCAGGATGTTCGTGAATTTTATTTTCCCATTTTTGAATGGATGAATGATTTCAGTGATGAACTGCTGAATTCAGAAGCAAACACCAAGCCTGTAATTATCAATTTTAGTTTTAACTACTTCAATTCCGGATCCGCAAAGTGTATTCTTGATATCTGCAAGATCCTCGCAAGGTTGCGTTCCAGAAAAATCGAAGCTTCTGCCAGATGGCATTACGTTCATGGCGACGATGATATGCTCGAAGCCGGCAGGGAAATATCCCGGATTGTGAACCTGCCTTTCGAATTTCTAGAATCAGAGATGAAATGAAGTCTGATTTCGGATTTACAGGCCCGGAAGATTTCAGGGAGCGCCTGGCCGAACCGGTTGCACAGAGTCTTTATGACGATATCAGAAAGAACAACAGATTTCAGCCTGCCGGACCTTTGTTTCGAAAGAAATTTGCAGATCTCGGAGAAACTGAAAAGCAATTTTGGATTGAATATGCTTCGGGAACACCTGAAAAATATAGCTCTATCGGTCTATTCCCAAGGCCTTATCGTGAATACTGCAGAACGTGCATCATTACAGGCAGTGAGATTGAAAACCTTATTTCGGACGATCTTGACAGGTTTCCCGACGAGCCTCGCACCTCCAACAGAAACCTTTTGTTTAGTGAGCTGAACTATTTTCTCCCTGCAAGCCTTAAAAAAGCCGGTCTTGAGCTTATAAGACAGGTGGAGGTTGCGGAGATTGACCTTTCCCTTATGTTGAAGATTGCCAGGGTGGTTCATGCCGGCTATCTTCATGAGATGACGAAACAGGCTTCCGGAATCCCCGAAGAAAAAAGGTCAGAAGCTGTAGGATTTGATGATCTTCCCCACGAAATATTGCAGTCAAACGTTGACTTTGCTGTTCATTTGCCAACCAGGCTGCTCGCCATAGGTTACAGGATAAGACCAGTCAGGAAGGGCTTCAAACCCAGGGCTCTTCACCTTGATGACATGGAGGTTGAGACAATGGCAAAGGTAGAACACCTGAGGTGGAGCTGGGAGAAAAGGCTTGACGGATGGACATATGGAGAGGTAAAGGATTCCCGGAAAAAGAGACATCCATGCCTGGTTCCATACGATGAACTAAGCGAAGGCGAAAAGGAAAAGGACCGTGAACTGGTAAGGCTGACCCCTGCCATACTCCGGGATATAAGATATGAAGCCTACCCTGTATCATCCGGACAAATTAGCAAGCTGTC
The DNA here is from genome assembly GCA_016936695.1 of Bacteroidales bacterium. Lineage (GTDB taxonomy): Bacteria > Bacteroidota > Bacteroidia > Bacteroidales > VadinHA17 > LD21. The sequence goes on from JAFGXK010000232.1 coordinate 1,908, forward strand.
ATATGCCGTCAAACCCCGCAGCAGTATTCACAAGCTGTTATCCGGTACAGGTGATCTGACAGCCGGTATCAACGAACTTGCTGAAGATTCCCCGCTGATAAGGGAAAAGCTAAGCTCAATAGATGAGAAGATCCGGCTTACATTAAGCGAGGTTGAGGGCAGCTACAACTATGCCAGGCATATTCAGGAGGCTTTTCTTCCTGATGATCTTGACATCCGGGAATGCTTTCCTGAAAGCTTTGTGCTATTTGAGCCGAAGGATATTGTGAGCGGCGATTTTTACATGTTCGACAGGCATGACGGAAATGTGATATTCGCACTTGCCGACTGTACAGGGCACGGCATCCCGGCAGCACTTATAAGTACAATAGGATATGGAATACTTGATCAGACGGTAAATATCCTAAAAATAAAAGATCCGGCAGAAGCACTGTGCAATCTTTTTTCCCGCATCCACCGTTTTCTGAGGAAGGATACGGCGGTTTTAGGTGTGTCAGATGACATGGCGATCGTCCTTTGCAGTCTCAATACCCTTACCAATACCCTGACTTACTCAGGAGCCGGAAATATTGTTTTTCATGTCACAGGCGGAAAAATTTCCGGCAATTTATCAGGCAATAGCTACGAAGGCAGCTACAGGAACGGCAGATATGATTTTAAGGCAAAGAGTCTTCAGCTAAAACTGAATGACTCACTTTATATCTGTTCCGACGGCTTTGCCGACCAGTTCGGGGGTGGCAGACACCTGCGCTACAGCAGAAAAAGGTTGCGTGATTTCCTGTTACAGATATGCGATTACCCTATGCCCGAGCAGGGTGATATGCTATTCGAGGAATTGGAGCGATGGCGGGAAGATAAGAATTGCGATGAAGATCAAACGGATGATATAACCATCATTGGGATAAGAGTCTGATACACCTGGCTTTCACTCAATCCTTATCTTTATTTGACTTGCCTTCATTTCTTTCATAACTTTATCAAAATATATCTTAAGCGTGTCAGTCATTATCCCGGGATATAACTATGACATCTTCATCAGCTATCGCCAGAAAGACAACAAGTATGACGGTTGGGTGTCTGAATTTGTGGATCATCTGAAGAGTGAAATTGAAGCCACATTCAAAGAAGAAATCAGTGTATATTTTGATAATAATCCGCACGACGGACTACTGGAGACCCACGACGTTGATGATTCGCTGAAGGAAAAAATAAAATGCCTTATTTTCATTCCGGTTGTTTCGCGCACCTACTGCGATCCGAAGTCTTTCGCCTGGGAGCATGAATTCAAAGCATTTGTTGAACAGGCTTCCCGGGATCAGTTTGGGCTGAAAGTGAAGCTCCCGAATGGAAATGTTGCACTACGGGTACTGCCGGTTCAGATACATGAACTGAAAGCCGATGACAAATCCCTTGTTGAGAGTGTCCTGGGCGGATTTCTCCGGCCGGTTGAATTTGTTTATGCCGAACCAGGCGTAAACCGGCCTCTCTCACCGGGAGACTCGGAGGAAAAGAATATGTACAGGATCAGCTACCGTAATCAGGTCAATAAGGTCGCCAATGCTATTGATGAAGTGATTTCAGGTCTGATAAGGGAAGCGGAGTCCGGATCTGAAGTTGCTGAATCTGAAATTGCACCACAACCCGTTCTCAGGGAAGGTTTACTGCAAAAAGTCAGGCAACCGAAGAATGAAAAGAAGAAAATGGTGTTCACATTCAGCTCATCAGTCATTATCCTGGTTCTGGCAGCTATTTATATATTCGCTGGCGGAAGCACCCTGCCATTCTCCAAACGCGACTGGATAATAATAACCGATTTTGAAAATCTGACTGATAATCCGGTTTTCGACAAATCTCTTTATACAGCTTTCTCTCTCAGTACGGGCCAGTCGAGATATGTAAACGTTTTCTCAAAGGCCAGAATGATGGAAACCCTTGCAAGAATGAAGATTGGCGATCAAAAATTTATTGATGAAGATATTGGAAGAGAAATGGCTATCCGTGAAGGCATCGGGCTATACTTAGTACCAAGTATAAGCAAGGCGGGGAGCAGTTATGCCATAACGGCGAAAATTCTGGAGACAAAGACCGGCGACCTTCTGAAATCAGAGGTGCTTTATGCTTCTGAAGAGAATGACATACTACCGGTGATTGGTAAAATATCCAGAAAAATCCGCAAGGATCTGGGGGAGTCAAGATATAATATCTCTTTGCAGGATAAACCCCTTGGAAAAGTTACCACTTCATCGCTGGATGCACTGAAACAGTTTTCACTGGGTATAGAAAGTCATTTGGCAGCTGATTTCAGAGAAGCGAGGAAATACTACGAAAATGCACTGAGGATTGACACCGGATTTACTGCGGCCAAAGCTTCCCTGGGTAATATTTTGATTCAGAAGTTCAACGATCCGGGAGGTAAAATACTCCTTGGGGAAGCTCTTCGGAATGTTGAAAATCTTACTGACCGTGAAAAATACGGGATAATTGCCTTTCATGCCGAGCATGTCGAGAAGGATTACCATAAGGCAATTGAGAACATAGAAGTTCTGAAAAGATTATATCCGGACGATCCTGTAGTCCATAACAACCTTGGCTGGTACAATCAGCAAATCAGGCAATATGACATTGCACTCAGGGAATATAAGGAAGCGGTCAGGATTAATCCTGATCAGGGACTTACCTATTCAGGAATTCTATGGATCTATGGTGAATTCCTGGGGATGATTGATTCTGTGATGGTCTGGGGAGAAAAAATGATTTCCGACAATCCTGAGAATCCATGGGGATACTTTTATTATGGTTCTGCATGGTTTTGCCGCGACAGTATTTCAAGGAGCATAACCTGCTTCAAGAAAGCACTGGAAATCAATCCTGATTTCAGGGATGATCAATACCGGCTGTCTCATGCTTATCGCCATCTTGAAAACTACGATAAGGCAATAAAAGAGCTTGAGAAAATTCTTGAAAAATATCCCGGAGATGCATCTGCATATTATGATATGGGTATTAATTACCAGGCAATGGGCAAGTTTCAGGAAGCCAGGAAATGGTATCTTAAGTTCAAAAAAATTGTTGAAGAAACCTGGATAAGTGAGTTTTCTGACTACTATGGCACTTATGCATCACTGGCCGCTGTTGCCGCAAGACTCGATGAGAAGGAATTATCTCAGCAGATGTTGAAGAAGGCTATGTCATTGGATTCCACTCAGTATTTAAGATTTGCAGAAGTTCTTTGTGTTCAGGGAGATATTCCGGGGGCACTAAAGTACCTGGGATCAGCCATAGATAATGGATACAGGGACCTCTACTGGCTGAAAGTCAGCGCTGACCTGTCAGCTTTACGCTACGACATCCGTTACTGGAATCTTATTAACAGAATTGATAAATGACATGCCCAGCCTGATTCCGGGATATGAATACGACATTTTCATCAGCTACCGCCAGAACGATAACAGGCACGACGGCTGGGTAACTGAGTTCGTGGATCATCTCAGGGCTGAACTTGAAGCAACATTCAAGGACGAGATAAACGTCTACTTTGACCTTAATCCTCACGACGGACTGCTCGATACACATGATGTTGACGAATCCCTTAAACAGAAACTCCTTTGCCTGATCTTCATTCCAGTCATTTCCCGCACTTACTGTGATCCTAAATCCTTCGCGTGGGAACATGAATTCAGGGCTTTCATCAGGCAAGCTTCCGCAGACAGTCTCGGGATGAAAGTCACCCTTCATAGCGGAAACGTTGCGAGCAGGATACTTCCTGTCAGAATTCATGAAATCGATCCTGACGACAGGGATCTTATCGAACAAGAGACAGGAGGTGTACTCCGGGCTATTGATTTCATCTACAGGGAACCGGGAGTCAACCGACCTCTTACTCCAGTTGATGACGAACATAAGAACCAGTTCGGGACAAGGTACCGGAACCAGATCAATAAAACGGCCAATGCCGTTAAAGAGATAATCTCCGCCCTGCAGTCGGATCAGACTTCAGTAATTAAGGAAAAGCATGGATTCAAAGAACCATGGGAAGAAAGCGGAACCCCGGGGCATGATTCCATCCCGGACGGCAGAAAAGCCAAATCATTCCGTCGTGCCCTGTTTTCCATACTGGCAATAATGGTGGCAATTGCACTTACATGGACACTGGTCCGGTTCGACAGAATCAGGTCCGGGTCCGGCAAACTGAATGAGAGGTCAATAGCTGTACTTCCTTTCGAAAACATAGGCGCGATTGAAGACAATCTCTGGCTGGGAGATGCCCTGACGGAGGAAGTTATTTCACAGCTCGACAAGGTGAATGATTTGAAGGTCCGCCCGAGAACCTCTGTCCTGAAATACAGGGGAACAACCAGGTCAATACCAGATCTGGGAAGGGAACTTGAAGCAAACTATATAATTGAAGGCAGTTACCAGATATTCGATGAGATCGTAAGGATAACGGTCAAACTTATCAATGCACGCAAGGATGAACAACTCTGGAGTAATGTGTTTGAAGGTACCTGGAATGAAATGCACAGCATGCAGACAGACATTGCTATCAGGACTGCTTCAACCCTTCGTGCAGTTCTCACTCCTGAAGAAAAGGCACGTATCAGGAAAGACCCTACCGGGAGTGCTGGCGCATATAAAAGCTACCTTACAGCCAATGTTCTTTCTGAGAATGCCCTGTATTATCTCTTTTCAGGAAACAAGTTTGTTGACTCCATAAGCTTTAATGAAGCCCTGTCAATGTACGACATGGCAATAAAAGAGGATCCCGGTTTTTCACTTGCCTATGCCAGGCGTGCAATTGCGCGGTCGTGGGGTTACCACGCCGGACAGCTTGATCCCTCACATATAGAAAAATGCAAGGCTGATGCCGAAAGGGCCCTGGAACTTGATAATAGCCTGGCTGAAGCATGGGTGGCTCTGGGCTTCTACAATTATTATTGTATCGGAGATAATTATGAAGCTCTTACCCATTTCAGCAAAGCTTCGGAGCTGGCCCCGGCCAGCTCCGAGCCTCTCTTCTATATGGCCATGGTGTACCGAAAAATGGACGACTGGCACAAATCACAGATTTTGATCAGGAAGGTAATAGCTGAAGAACCGCAGGATGCCCTTGTACTTATCAATATCGGAGTTTCCTATGTTTATATGCACAGTTTTGACACTGCTATTGCCTTTTTTCAGAAAGCTTCCGAAATATTACCAGAATGGTCAGTACCTTACACCATCATGCTGGAAACCTTTATCCTGAAGGATGGAAATACAGTCAATGCAAGGGAAGTGCTTGATACCATCATTTCGAGAACAGGGGAGAAACAGCAATATTATCAGATACTTCTTGACATCTACGATCGAAGATACAATGAAGCTTTGTATAAAGTAATGGCATCAACAGATGAAGATTTCGAATTTCCCGGGCTTAGATATCTTTTGAGCGGACTGGTCTACAGCCTTATGGACAATGAGCAATTGACAAAGTCATACTATGATTCTGCCCTTGTTCTGTATAAAAACCTGATCATGGAAAACCCTGATGACTGGTATTCATACAGCTGCTGCGGTCTGGCTTACGCCGGCCTGGGAAATGAAACAGATGCTGTAATTGCCGGCAAAACAGCGGTGGAGCTTGCGAGTGAAGACAACCTGGTTAAAAATGACATGATCATTAATCTGGCGAAGATACACGCAATGAACGGAAATAAAGAGGAGGCAATACGGGAGGTTAAATATCTCCTTAACAATCCATCATGGTTCTCAGTGAACCTGCTTAAAATTGATCCGGCATGGGGTAAACTGAATGAAGAGCCGGAAATAAAATCACTGACCATAAAATGAGTGTTTTTCTTTAATTTTTTTGTAAAACTTAATAAAAAATGCCATGCTGACCTTTGATGAAAGGGAATACATCAGACCATTCCCACGTCCATTCATTATGGACGCTATGCAGCTCGTTAAATCACTTGAGCTAAGTGACGCACAGAGAAAGGAAATTGCAGGCCTGTTATTTAAGTACTATAAAAATTGTGCCAGGGAAGAAACTGCATTTTTTGACGGTATGATTAAGGCCTTTAAGAGTCCTGAAAATCAGGTTTGAGCCTTCACCCAGATCCGGTTCTAATTGTTGCCTTCGGCGAAGACGAAAACCTGGGGGTAGGTTATCTTATGTCCGCGCTTAAAGAAGCAGGCATCGAAACCGGAATGATCGATTTCAGACATAACAACGAAGAAATACTTGCAGACATCAGTAGACAAAACCCGATAGTTGTCGGCTTTTCGCTGATATTTGAAGTATACATTGATGAATTTGCTCAGCTTATCAGGTTCCTGAGACAAAACGGGATCAATTGTCATTTCACTGCCGGTGGGTATTACGCCAGTCTCCATTCTGAAGATCTGTTCGGACTGATGCCCGGGCTCGATTCCATTGTCCGCTTTGAGGGGGAATATACTTTACCTGAACTTGTCAATTGCCTGAGAACAAATACGGACTGGAGAAGCATCAGAAACCTTGCATTCAGGGACAACAGCCGTATAATAATGACAACTCTCCGCAGTCTCGAAACGGATCTTGACAACTTCCCCTTTCCGGTCAGGAGGAAACCGGCTGAATATGCAATGGGTAAAAAGTACACAGCGATACTTGCCGGCCGCGGATGCATTTATGACTGCGCTTTCTGCAATACAAGGGAGTTTTACAGGCAGGGAGGAGGTCCCCTCAAGCGGATTAGAAAGCCTGAGTTGGTGGTGAGTGAAATGTTTCAGATGTATACGGAGCAAAGATGTTCTGTCTTTCTTTTTCAGGACGATGACTTTCCTGTGAGAAAGCCAGGCGGCGACACCTGGGTAAAATCATTTTGCACTGAGCTGAAACGTAAAGGCCTTGCAGGCAATGTGATATGGAAGATAAACTGCCGGCCTGATGAAATTGACCGGGACACCTTCCGGTTGATGAAGCAGCATGGTCTTTTTCTGGTTTTTATCGGACTGGAGGACGGGACTGACGAGGGACTGGTCAGTCTTAATAAACGAATGACAGTGGAAAGTGGTCTGCAGGGAGTTGATATACTCAGGAACCTTGATTTAGACTTTGATTTCGGTTTCATGCTGTTTCAGCCTGAATCAACTTTCATCTCGCTTAGGGAAAACCTTAATTACATGGAAAGGATCTGCAGCTATGGTTATTCACCAATTACATTTCTGAAACTCATGCCTTACTTTGATACGCGTGTCGAGAAAGATCTGAGGGAACAGGGACGGCTCAAAGGCAATCCGGGGAAACTCGATTATAATTTCAGAACTGAATCGCTTGACGCCTGCTGGACAGCCGTGGGCGAATGCTTTGCCGAATGGCTGTGGGGAAGGGTGGGTGTGGTAAACCTTGCGAAGTGGATCAGGAATTACCTTGCGGTCGGTTATTTTTTCTGGGGTCCCGATTCAGCCATAGATGAGTACCTCAGATATTACCGGAATACGGTTGTCCGGGCTAATCTCTTTCTTGCCGCGAGTATGACAGAGATGTTTGATTACTACGAATCAGGCAACTACCTGAAAGATGAAGGCAAACAAAAGGAACGAATCAGGACCAGTGCAGAAAGTATGAATAAACTCCTGAGCGAATCAATGAAAAAAATATTGAAAAACCTTCAGGAATAGGGTTTTACACTATTGCCAACTGCCAACTGCCATCTTTTTCTGTGCCCTTCGCTCTTCGCCTTCACTCCTCACACCTCACACCTCACACCTCACACCTTCCTCTACAGTCCCAGCACCTCTTTTCCCTGCCTGAACACTATGTCGACCGGAATCCCGGCGGCATTTACCTTGTCGAGATCACGGCGCAGGCTCTCGGTCATCACCCCGTCACCTTCCACCCAGGCTTTCGCCGCATCATAGTCACCGTCTCCCTGTACTGTCAGAATCTTACCCACCAGCGATTCCACCGCCTTCTTCATCTCCTCAAGATTCACCTTGTAGTAGCCGTTATCCTGGTAGACAAATGCTCCGTTGTCGGCAAAATATTTCAGGGAGAGCATATTGGCTTTTCCATGTGCGCTTGAGGCACCGAATCGGCTCGAACGGAATATCCCTGCAAAGAAGGTTACATAGTTGTTCATCACCTCGCCGCTTGTTATTTCGCCCATCTCGTAAAGCTTTGTGACAAGATAGAGGCCCATTATGTCGGCCTTGGCCTCCTCGAGCGCGGAATACTGTTCCTTAAGAGCCTCCCTTACCGGTCCGTTGCCGTTGATAGTGTTCTTCACACCCATACCGTGAGATACCTCATGGAAAGTCGTATTCTCGAAGAAGGCATCAAAGGTTATATGCTGCCGCTGACTCTCGTCAATAAGCATGGAGGCAATGGGCATGAGAATATTGTCAAATTTGGCCTTCATGGAATTCTTGAGCTGAAGCTTTCGGCTGCCTACCGCCAGATGTATCTCCGGATCATTTGGCAGATTGATGGCTATGGTTTTGCTCCCTGCATTGCAGTCGCCCGCATAATAAATCGCATCATAAACATTCATATCAGCATCAATTCCAGGCTTTTCTGCCTTGTAGGCAGGATCGACTGGAAGACCTTCCTGAAGCCCCGGAAGCATGGCATTGAATTTTTCAAGCTGAGCGCTCCAGACAGGGTCTTTTACCAAAACGAACGCTTCATGAGCAGCCTTGTATCCGAAAAGCTGATCTTCATAGTTTTCTATTGGCCCCACAACAAAGTCAATATTCGACTGCTTCATTTCCATCCATGCGAAGTCGCTCGGCTGGTAATTGTTGGTGAGCAGGGCATCAGCCCGCAGGGTGAGATACTTCTTAAGTCCCGGATCCTCTGCCAGTTCAGCCGCCTTAAGCATCAGTCCGGCAGCCCTGGAATGCTGCTCCTGAAAAGCCTCGGAGTAGGGCACAGTAACCAGTTTGTCCTCATTGTTACGTCTGACGATGGTGTAAAGGCTGGATTTCTCCGGATCATCCCATGCTTCAAACTCCTTGGCAGTCATATCCGCAGGATAGAACTGAGCGCCCGGAAGCTTCTCCCCGAATCCGGGAATAAAGGGAACATTGTTGTTCAGCCTGTCCCACGGGCCGTAGTGGATTTTCACATACTCCCTGGCGTACTCATTTTTGACATGAGCAAGCAATTCTTCCTTGTCGCCGTATGCTTCCATCCAGTAAATATCATCCATGATAGCTGCTGCCTCCATCAGCAGCCCTGTAATTTCTCTTTCCTGACTGGTGAGCCAGCTCAGGTCGGTGGTCAGCGTCACCTCTTTGAATCGTGCAAGATTGGCTTTCATTTCTTCTGTAAGTTTCTTATCCGCGGAATTACAGCCTGTCAGCAATGCCGCCAGGATGATCACAAGCAATTTGAAGATCTTAGTGTTCATATTTGCCGGGTTTTGTTATTTAATGGCAAGTTAGGAAAAGTTTTGATCTTAACATAAGGTTGGCAGGCGTTAAGGCGTAAAGGGGCGTGAAGGAATGAAGGCGAAGAAGAAGTTTCTCGCAGATTTACGCAGAGGAAACCCGCAGATTATCGCAGAGTAAAGACTTGCACGACTTGCATGACTTGCAGAACCAGCAACCAGCAAGCAGCAACCAGCATACTTTCGTAACATTTCAATCCTTATCATGGTACTTGATGATTTGAATAAGAAAAGCTATCTTTATCGCATTATTAATAATTTGAACTATGGGAAGATTAGGTCTGACGGAAATCATACTCATTCTGCTGGTGGTGGTGCTTCTTTTCGGCGGAAGAAAAATACCCGAATTGATGAAAGGTCTTGGCCAGGGACTTAAGGACTTCAAAAAAGCCTCCAAGGTTGATGATGAGCCTGACAAGGCAAAAGCTGAAGCCAAAGAGGACGAAAAGCAGGTCTGAAAACCATATCGTTTCAGGTAAAAAATTTATTGAATAACAATAAGCAGGTTATTGATTTACAATAAATTTTTGTTGTTTTTTTAAGATTAACCAGGGCATTCCCCCTTTCCGGGCTTCAGTCAGTGGGCATGAATCCGGGAGCCTTCCGGTGCAAGGTGCCTTGTTCGTAACCATATGCTACTTCAATAAGCAGTGGTTCACTCCATGCCCTGCCAAAAAACGTAATGCCCACGGGCAGGTTTGAAATAAATCCCATAGGCACTGTAATTGCCGGATATCCCGATATCGCAGCAAGCGATGAACTCCCTCCGATGAAATGATCACCCAGCACCAGATCGGTCTTCCATGCCGGCGATCCGGTCGGCGCCACCAAAGCATCCAGATCATGCGAATCCATCATTTTGTCAATGCCTTCCTTCCTTGCGGCTATTAACATGGTCTCAAGGGCTTTTTTATATTCAGGCGAACTCAGATCTCCTTTTTTGTCAGCCATCTCAAGTATGGACTGGTCAAAATAGCTTAGTTCGACAGTATCGTTTTTGTTGAATTCGATCAGTTCAGTAAGGTTCTTAACAGGTGCATTTTCACCAAGTCCGGCGAAATAGTTGTTCAGACCGTCCCTGAATTCGTAAAGCAAAACCTCGAACGAAGCATCCTCATATCCTGATCCGCGAGGTGCATCAACTTCTATTATTTCAGCTCCCATTGAGGCCATATCAGCAACGGCCTTTTTTACAAGTTCTTCAACCTTAACGGAATAACGGGCTGAATTTCTTATCAGCCCGATTCGCTTCCCCTTTAATCCGTCCTTTTTAAGAAATTCTGAATAATCCATCAGTGATCTTCCTTCCGACTCCAGGGTAAGCTGATCCGCAGGATCAATTCCTGTAAGCGCCCCGAGGCATTTTGCCGCATCCTCCACTGTGCGGGCCATGGGTCCGGGCGTGTCCTGTGTATATGATATCGGAATAATGCCTCTCCTGCTTATCAGTCCGACTGTGGGTTTGATCCCGACAATTCCGTTGTTGTTCGACGGGCAGACTATCGATCCGTTGGTCTCGGTTCCGATTGCAGCCATGCAGAGGTTTGCAGAGACAGCAACCCCTGATCCTGAACTGGAGCCGCAGGGATTACGATCGAGAATGTAGGGATTTTTTGTCTGGCCGCCGACGCCGCTCCATCCGCTCGACGACGTCATGCTTCTGAAATTTGCCCACTCACTCAGGTTCGATTTCGCGATGATAACGGCTCCGGCCTCACGGAGTTTCGCAACTACCGGACTGTCGGATGCAGGGTAGGAATTTCTCAGAACTGTGGCTCCACCAGTATTCGGCATACTGTCGTGGGTATCAATATTATCTTTTATTACCACAGGCACACCGAAAAGAGGACCCATGGGTTCTCCGGCAGCAAGTAAGCTATCGAGCTCTGCGGCAATCTTCATGGCATCAGGATTGACAATTATTATTGAATTCAATGCAGGCCCGCTTTTGTCAATCTGATCAATCCTTTCAAGGAAGACAGAAACCACTTCAGATACGGTGTACTTTTTTTCTGAGTAGCCTGCCTGCAACTGAGAGATGGTCATTTCCGTGATCCATGAAACATCTTCTTTACTGGCTGCCGCCGGTTTTTCCTGTCCCGTTTTGCATGATGTGAACATCAGCGCAAAGCAGGCAATTATGATGAAAACACATTTTTTCTGCATATGGTTACCGTTTTAGGTTAGGTTATTATCAGTAAATCAAAAGGAAAAGCAGGGGCAGAATCACTCCGATTGCTGTAAGTATCGCGCCTCTGCGTGTTATTCCGTTTTTTCCCTTTACCAGGAAAAGGCCAGTGATTGTCACAAACATCAGCAAAACACAAAAGATGTCGCTGAAGTATTTCCACCACCTTCCGGGATTGTAGTGGAGGAAGTTGATCTGGTAGAAGAGGGGCCGTTTGCTTATTCTCTCGATAGTACCTTCACCGGTGCCTGTGTTTATTCTTACGGACCCGTCATCAATAAATATGGTGAGTATATTGCCTGAAGGGTAGTAATAAGTTTTATATTCCGGGTTCCCGGGGATATTTTCGAGTATTTCCTTTGCAGCTGCATCATTGAAGCTTTCCATCGAAACGGGGATATCTGTCCTGAATGACCTGTTTTCGATTAAGTAATTCGGATTCCAGTCGTTCTTGTGGTTAAGGGCAATGCCCGAAAGTGCATAAATTATCGTCATCCCTGCGATGAGATACCCTATATCGCGATGGGTTACCCGGTTGAATCTGTTAATGTTCATATAGATGAAATTGAAAAAGGTCAGTCTGGGACTGACCTTTTTTATGTGTTTCTGTTGTTCCTATTTCACAACGGTGTGCTTTGCATAGACCATCATCAGATCTGCAAGCGCAGTCTGGGAGGCAAGAGCCTTTTCCGTTTCGCATGTATCTGCTCCGGCTTCAACTTCATGATTTTCACCAGCTCCGGCTGCCGGCACTGTCAGCCTGCCTTCAACGATGACTTCGCTTCCCAGCAGTTCAGTCGGGAATTTCGGCATTTCTTCCCCCGCCTGAATGTAAAGCCTGACATCCGGGTTATCTCCCGTAATGAACAGTTTCTTTCCGCTGTGCATGCAAACATGTACCACCTTGCCTTCAACGATGATTTCCTTGCCCACATATTCCGAAGGATTGGATATCAATGATGCAAATTCAACCCTGACAGCACCCTGATCCTGGCTGTTCTGCGCGGCCTCTTTGTTTCCACCGGTTCCGCAGGAGATCATAATAAGCGCAATTACTGAAAATGCAAACAATTTCCTTATCATACTTCTTTGCAATTAAATTATGGTTTCTTTTTTGAGGCCGAAAGATATAAAAAAAATCCCATATTAATCAAGAGGTCAGAGCTCCCATCCCGGACGGTATTCTCTCGTGAGGTATTGATTGGCTTCAGGAATGTTGGTTATCTTCATGTTTACCGAATCATATTCTACCCTTTGTCTTGCTCTCAGGGCTATCGCACCGAGATTGATAGTTTCGGTCACGGGACCTGCAAGGAGGAAGCTTCCCGGCGCCTGGGAGCCGTTCCTGAATGCTTCGATCCAGATATTGTCGCCGGCTCCGCCTTCATCCGCCCTGTTATAGTCTTTAACGATGTGTTCCATTTTGCTTTCAGGGAGAAGCACCGGATCTTCACCCCTGAATCCGGCCACGATTTTTCCCTTGTCGCCAACTATCATCATTCCTTCGCGAGGCAGAGATTTGCCCGAGGATCTCAGTTCATCGGGAACGAAAGGTTTAATTCCTCCGTCGTACCACAGGAGTTCAAAGGGAGGAAGATCAGGTTGTTCGGTAAACTGGAAACGGATCATGCACGACAGGGGAAAAGCAACATTGTTGGTAACGCCAACCGCCACGTTGTCGCGGAGGGTGCATGTTGTTGTGGCGTTGGCTTCAGCGCTGTATGCAGGTTTTTCTATACCCAGTGCAAGGAAAAGGTTGAAGAGGCTGTAATGTCCCATGTCGGCGATGCTTCCTCCGCCGAAATCGTACCATCCCCGGAAAACGGCATGGGTGAAATTAGGGTGATAGGGCCTATCGGGAACAGGGCCCAGCCAGAGTTGCCAGTCGAATCCCTTCGGAACCGGAGGTTTGTCGGCAGGAACCGATTGCCACTGAGGCCATACCGGCCTGTTCGACCAGTTATGAATTTCTTTAAGTGTTCCTATCAACCCAGCCTTGATCCAGGTTTTAATCAGAGCGGAGCCGGGCCTGTTGTTCCATGCCAGAAGATGGGTGCTCATCCCCGTGCTCCTTGCGGTTTCGATGGTGAGTCTTCCTTCCCGGATCCTGTTCGCAATGGGTTTGTGCGTAACCACATGCATCCCTTTCTTCATCGAGGCTATTGCCACAGTTGCATGCAGGTGATCGGGTGTCATGTTCTTAATGGCATCAATATCCTTCTCTTTTTCAAGCAGCTCACGGAAATCAGCGTATGAAGCGCATCCCTTGTAAGTGGTTGCATCCTTCGATTTCGCATAATATTTATTTACAAATTCCTGCCCTATGTCTCTTCCCCCGGGTATCCCTTTCAGTTTTTCACCCCAGCTATTGTCCCCCAGTGCCTTACGGATTCCGTCCCTGATGCCGTTGGCCGACCAGTCGACGTAATCGGTTGTGAATTTATTCGGGTCGGCAACCGCCACAATCTGAACCGCCGGGTTGGCTATTAGTCCGGTCATTTCTCTCATGCCCTGGGTGCCGCAGCCTATATATCCCAGGGTAAGTTTGTCGCTTGGAGCCACATATCCCGGTCC
>JAFGXK010000002.1 GCA_016936695.1 Bacteroidales bacterium
CGCCGTAATTACATCCTCCGGAAATCGTCGAACCTTTCGAGACAGTCGCAGATAATAGCAGCAAATATCGACCAGGCGCTTCTGGTTGTAACCATTATTCTTCCCAAAACCCCGGTTGAATTCATCGACAGGTTTCTCGTTACAGCCGAGGCTTACAGGATTCCGGCAAGGATAATCTTCAACAAGACGGACCTCTATGGCCCCGAAGAGACTGAAAGGATGGAGGAACTGATTTCGCTCTATACCGATGTAGGATACGAGTGTCTGAGGCTTTCGCTTGAGGACGGAACCGGAATCCCCGAACTGATAGGTCTCATGAAGGACAAAATCAGCCTGATATCCGGGAATTCGGGAGTTGGCAAGAGCACTCTCCTCAACATTCTGAATCCGGCCCTGAAACTCAAAACAGAGGAAATATCCGATTATCACAAACAGGGAAAACATATCACCACTTTCCCCGAGATGCATCCTCTTCCCTTCGGGGGTTTTGCCATTGACACTCCTGGTTTAAGGGGATTCGGGGTAGTCGACATGGAGCGGAACGAGATTTACCATTTTTTCCCCGAGATATTCAGAGAATCAGCAAACTGCAGGTTTTATAACTGCCTTCATCTCGACGAACCGGGATGCGCTGTCAGGCTGGCCGTGGAAAACGGCGGAATAAACTGGCTCAGGTACAGAAGTTATTTAAGTATTTTGAATGATGAGAATACTAAATACAGGTGAAATCAAGTTAATACCATGAGCATGTTTACATAGTCTGACAGCAAGTTTACAAAATATGAAGAAAATATTGATTATTGTCATATCGGCATTTATGATAATAGTATGTGCTAATTTCTTCTATTACAGTACCCGGTTCAACAAGCAGATCGGCAATAAGACATTGTATCTCGACAGGCAGGTAAAATCAGCCGGCCTGCATACCGACAGCATTAACAATAATTTTTCTAGCGATATCAGCCAGATCATCCTGACAGATGATATCTTCTGCTTTTTCTCTGATCCCGGCTGCAGGACACGGACCGTGGACAGGATGAAACTTTTCTTCATACAATATGGCGATCTGGTAACCGGGATAAAATTCTACGACAACAACAGGAATGAGTTTTCGCTGAAGAAGGATGAAACCGGAATCAACTGGCTGGAGCAGAATTTCGTACTTCATGTTCAGGATGAGATCATCCAAGAGGAACAGCTTATACAGGAAGGCCGCAGCCATTCTTACTATGTTCCTGTGATGGAGAATGGGAGCCTTTTTGGCAATATAATCGTAGATCTCGATTATCAGAAATTCTTCAGTTATCTGTTCAGAAACTCCAGTCTGGAAAATTACCAGTGGCAGTGGGTGTTGAACGACTCGGGCGAAACGGTTTTCAACAACAGCGGCTGGAACCTCAGTTACACCGGAATGAGGAGAATCATGGACGGACTCGGCAAAAGAGGATCGGAAACCATGGTCCACAGGGCAGATGGCGGAGATAAACCCCGGCAGATAATATCATCATATTATACAACAAGGCTCCTGCTGAGGGATTTTTGCCTTGTTTACTCATCCCCTGTCGACAGCTTCAGAAAGTACATATTGATGAATTCCTTACCCCTGGTGCTTGGAATGCTTGCCGTAATTCTGCTTCTTCTCCGGTTTATGGCGCGGATTATCAGTGCCCGCAGGAAGGAGAATGAAAGACTTGAATCGGTTGAGAGAATGCTCTCAGGAATGGTTGAGGAGATGCCGGCGGGAGTGGTGATATATAACGGGCACAGGGAGATCATCAAGGCTAACGGCCTGGCGGCAGAGCAGTACGGATATGCCGGCGGCGATGAAATGAAGGGAAAGATATTCCCGGAGCCTGCAGTCACCGATGAAAACAACTATTTCTCAAAACACCTGGGAGGTACCTTCAGCCCCGAACAATTTGTCATCCTGAAGAGAGACAAGGGCGACCTGATACTGTTCCGCACCAGCATACCGGTCACTTTCAACGGAGAGGAAGCCACCATGGACATGCTTGTCGACGTCACCATGCTTGAGTCGGCACGCAAGCAGGAGGCCAGTGCAAGCTCTGCAAAATCGGAGTTCCTCGCACGTATGAGCTATGAGATAAGAACTCCGCTGAACGGGATCATCGGCATGACAGACATTCTTGAAAAACAGGAACTGAACGAAGAGGCAAAGAATGTTCTCGGACTTCTGCGCCGTTCAGGCGAAGTGCTGATGAAAATAATCAATGACATCCTCGATTTCTCAAAAATAGAGTCGGGAAGAATGATCCTCGACGAGATCCCCTTCAACCTTCGCGAAGAGGTGGTTTATTGCTACGATCTTGCCAGGACAAACATAGATGAATCGAGAGTACAATTATCCTGCAACGTTGAGGAGAATGTCCCCGACAAGGTAATAGGTGATCCGTTCAGATTCAGGCAGATTCTTACAAACCTCCTTGATCATTCTGCTGACAACACCTCAGACGGAAAGATAAGTCTTGTATGCAATCTCCTTGAAAATGATGGCGAAACCCTGAAGCTCGGTTTCGAGCTCAACGACACCGGTAAAAGCTTCGATAAGGCAACAATAAAAAAGATATTCGGCGACTATGTAACTGTAGAGTCAAAAGTACTTAAGGATGATGATGAATCGGGTTTCGGAACCATCCTTGCCAGGCAGCTTGTCGGGCTTATGGGCGGGGAGTTTACGGCAGTCAGCCCCTCCGGGCTTGATGGAGATAAGGGCGTGAAGCTCAGCTTTTCAATCACCATTTTTTCGAATGATAAACCCGCGAAAAATCTGAATTTTGATACCATTACCTCTTTCGGGCATATCAGGACACTTGTGATAGCCGGCAGCCAGAACAGGGATGAGGAAATACTGGGATCGCTTCACAAGCTTGGACTGGCCCTGACAGTCACTACATATCAGAAATCGACGGTTAATCAGATAAGGGAAAACCTGAAGCATAACGGAAACCGCTACCAGCTTCTGGTAATACTCGACGAGAGGGAATTTGACGGATTCACGGTTGCAGGGGAGATCTCGGCCAGCGGTCTTGCGGGAGAGTTCATTATGATTATGATCAGTTCGAACGACGTGAAGGGGAACCTACGCAAATGCATCGTATCGGGGATAGATCATTATATTGTCAAGCCATATGAACTGAAAGAGCTTTATGATACCGTAAAGATCAGCTTTCCTCAGGTCGACAGGTCTGTACCGGTTCCGAAGAATGAACCGGTGAGAAGGGATCTCAGGATACTTGTGGTTGAGGACAACAAGATGAATCAGAAAGTCATCGGGACAATGCTGAAAAGCCTGGGCTATTCATTCGATTTTGCCGACGATGGTTTTGCAGGTTACATACAGGCCAAAACCCGCAGGTACGATGTAATTTTCATGGACCTCATAATGCCCGAAATGGACGGATTTGAATCGGCCCGAAAGATCATGGAATTTGACGACACCCTTCTGATTGTGGCATTTACCGCCGACAATATGCCCGAATCGAAGAAGAAGGCCGAGATGTCGGGTATTAAGGAGTTCATTCCCAAACCCGTCAGGATTGACGATCTGAAAAAATTCTTCACCAGCCACTTCATCAAAAATTAAATTACTTGCTTAAGTTTGCGCCGTAAGATGCCCATCGCCTTATGGTAACTCAGCAGACACATAAGACAGATATAATTTCTTTCCTGAAACTTTCAGGGAACATTCCTGTCGTTGATGTCAGGTCAACTTCGGAATTCAGGGCCGGACATATCCCCGGAGCACGCAACATCCCTCTTTTTGATGATGCCGAAAGGGCAGAGGTGGGAACCAGATATAAAAAGGAAGGCAGCCTTAATGCCATCCTTGAAGGAATAAGGCTTTCAGGCCCCTCAATGCATTTAAAGCTTGAAGAAGCCCTGGAGGTTGCCGGTAAAGAGAAAAGGCTCCTGGTTCACTGCTGGAGGGGTGGAATGAGGTCGGAGGCCATGGCCTGGCTGTTCTCCCTCGGAGGGATTGAAACTAAAGTCCTGGAAGGGGGCTATAAAACCTACAGGCATCATGTTCTTGAAACACTTTCGGCAAAGAGGGACATGATAATCCTGGGAGGCCTTACAGGAAGCGGCAAGACTCACATCCTCAAAAAAATAGAAGAAAAGGGAAATCAGGTGATCGATCTGGAGCATCTCGCAAATCACAAGGGATCGGCCTTCGGGTCGCTTGGACAGCCCGCCCAGCCTTCATCGGAACATTTTTCAAATATGCTGTTCGGAAAAGTGAGCCTTACCGATCCGGAAAAACCGGTATGGCTCGAGGATGAGAGCAGAAACATCGGAATGGTTTTCATGCCTGAGGAGTTCTATCTGAATATGCAGGGCAGCCCGGCCATAATCCTTATGATGGATATCAATACACGGCTTCCAAGGCTTATGGAGGAGTACTCCGGTTATTCTCCGGAATTGCTGCTCCAATCGATCATGAAGATCAGTAAAAGGCTTGGAGGCGACAGGACCAGGGAAGCTGTGGATGCTGTGAACAGGGGGGATTTTGCAACTGCAATAGCCATCACCCTTCAGTACTACGACAAGGCCTATAAATACAGCCTGAACAGGAAGCCGCAGGAACTGCTTCATTATGTGAATACAGATACCGATGATGTGGAGATCAATGCCGGAATGGTACTCGAGGCTGCAAGCCGGCTGAAGAAATCATTGTAGAATCTTACTGCCTGTGATGCTCTGAGGCATCCACCCATTTGTAAACTTTGTCGGCACGTCGTACAGTTTCAGGGGTTGCCAGTGAGCAATACTCTCCCTTAAGTGCTTTTCCAGTCTCCTTCAGGTCAACCCTTAACCCGCCCGCAGGGAATTCGATGACACCTGTTGTAGGTCCCGTTATCAGCAGAGGTTCACCCTGCTCCAGGTCGCCGTTCTCAAGTTTAATTTCGGCCACACCGATTTTTGCGAAGTAATTGGTTACTTTCCCCAGGTATTCCTTTCTTTTGGTTGCCGATGAGCCATACCGTGTGTTCCATTCACCCAGCCTCTGTCCGAGGTAGTAACCGTCCCAGAAGCCGCGATTAAATACTGATGCAAGCCTTTCCCGCCATACGGTGATCTTATTCTCACCGTATGATTCGTCGGCGACAGCTTTCACCGCTTCATCATAGCACGATGTGACTGTTTTAACGTATTCGGGCGACCGTGCCCTTCCTTCAATCTTGAAGACACTCACCCCGGCACCGGCAAGCCGGTCGACAAAACCAATAGTGCACAGGTCCTTGGGCGACATGATATACTCGTTGT
Source organism: Bacteroidales bacterium (assembly GCA_016936695.1). Taxonomy (GTDB): domain Bacteria; phylum Bacteroidota; class Bacteroidia; order Bacteroidales; family VadinHA17; genus LD21. The sequence continues at coordinate 5,287 of JAFGXK010000002.1, forward strand.
CTATCTCAAGTTCGTAGCCAGTCTCCTTTTCAGTTACTATATAAGCTTTGCGGCATGTCTGCCTGCACTTGCCCCTGTTTGCCGACATGCCCGATTCGTGGAGGCTCAGGTAGCATTTACCGGATGTCGCCATGCACAGTGCGCCGTGAACGAACATTTCGATCTTCATCAGTTCGCCGTGTGGTCCCCTGATATCCTGCTCCCTTATCATCCTGGAGATCCGGCTGACCTGGTCAAGGTTCAGTTCCCTTGCCAGAACAGCCACGTCGGCCCATTGTGAATAAAATCGGAGAGCTTCGATATTTGTAATGTTAAGCTGAGTTGAGAGATGAACTTCCATCCCGGCATCGAAAGCGTATCTTATCACTGCCAGATCGGATGCTATGATCGCAGAAATTCCGCAGGCCAGTGCAGAATCGACGATCCGCTGCATCGGTTCCACTTCATCGTCGAAAACGACAACGTTAAGAGTGAGATAGCTTTTTACGCCGTTATCCCTGCAAATTCCGGCAATTTTAGTAAGGTCGGCTGTGGTGAAGTTTATGGATGAGGCTGACCTCATATTCATTTCTCCGGCGCCGAAATAGACTGAGTCGGCCCCTCCCTGTATCGCAGCCATAAGGGACTCGTACGATCCGGCGGGAGCCATAATTTCAATATCTTTCCGGTTCATCCGGGGCGGTGTTTAGGTGTTTACGGCAAAGATCACACAATTCCGGTTTTCATCATTATCCTGATGCATGTTCCCTTGCCCGGTTCGGACGATTTGACAAATATCTTTCCGTGATGGTATTCTTCTATGATCCTTTTGGCCAGCGACAGACCAAGGCCCCAGCCTCTTTTCTTGGTTGTGTATCCCGGAGAGAAGACCTTTTTCCATGACGATTTGGGCATTCCTTTTCCTGTGTCGGAGATGTCGATCACCGCATATTTTTCTTCTTCTTCAACCTTTATCGTTATCTCCCCGTTGCCCTCCATGGCGTCGATCCCGTTCTTGCAAACATTTTCAACCACCCATTCGAACAAAGCGGGGTTTACCGGGAGGTTTATTTCGTCGTCGGCTGAGAAAGGCAGAACGAACAGGACTTTTGAAGATGATCTTGATTTAAGATAGTTAACGGAGTTCAGGATAAGGCCCAGTATGTTTTCCTGAGTCAGCGATGGTTTGGAACCTATTCTTGAGAAACGTTCCGTAACCTTTTCGAGCCTTTTTACATCGAGGGCAAGCTCTTTTGTTACAGGCAGGTCGGGATAGTTGTTCTGAAGCAGTTCCACCCATCCGGTAAGTGAGGTGGTAGGTGTTCCGAGCTGGTGTGCGGTCTCTTTTGACAGTCCAAGCCATACTCTGTTCTGTTCGGCTTTGCGCGATGAACTCAAGGCAAGGTATGATGCAAGTATGAATAGTATTATGAATCCGAGCTGGACGAACGGATAATAGATGAGCTGGCTGAGGATGATGCTGTCCTTATAGTATATCCTGTTTGTTGAGCCGTTCGCCAGGTCAATTATAATAGGCTGGTTGTCGCTCTTCATCTTTTCGAGTCTCACCCCCATTGTACCTGTGTCATCGATCTTAACCTGTTCAATGTTCCTTGTGGCAATAATATTGTCGGAAGCATCTGTGAGGATTACAGGCACCGTATTATTATTTTCGATGATTGACAGCAGGAAATCGAGATTCTGGGTCGAATCGGCGCTGTTAATCAGTCTGGTAGCCTCGGCCCACATTTCGACTTTTTTCCTTTCCTCGGTTTTCAGGCTGCGGACAAGGAACTGGGTGTAAATAAGTGATCCCACACCTATGAGTATGGCAAAGAGGAAAAGAAAAATCTGCCAGTTGTTACGGTTCCGGAAAATATTCAAGTGACTGTCGTTTTTCAGGTTAAAAATTACAATTTCTTTTTAAAAAGCCGGTCAAAGAAACCCTCTTTTTTTTCTGCCGGAGGCTCCTCTTCTTCTTCAGCGGTCTCCGTCCCTTCCCAGGATATCCTGAACCTTGGCCGGGATTCCCCTTGCCTCACCTGTCCGGAATCCTTTCTATACAACCCGTACTCCTCCTTAATTATTGTTTTGAGTGTTTCTTTTTCTTTTTTCAGATTATCCTTTAGCTGGTTGCCGGCAGCCTTCATATCGTAGCTAACCTTTACGTCGTCGCCGTTCCCGTCTATCCTGAGGAAAATGGAAGTCCTCCCGAGGCCGTCGTCCTGGATTTCGCCGAAGTCTTCTGCCGGCTTCCTGGTTTTCCTCGACTTCTTGCTGAGGATCTCTGACAGCAGCATTTTTACATGATATTCGTAAAGGTTGTCAAAGGTGTGTTCCCCGTTAACCGACAGGTCGGCGGCCGAAGACCTTATCTCCATCTGGGGGAGGTAGAATACATTATCCCTGATGAAGAAATCATTTTCAAGCTTGTCGAATCTTATGTTCTGAAGCTCCGACAGTTCAATGAAGGATGAAAGGGCCTTCACGGGATCGAAATTGACCAGTGCGCCGTCGGAAATGTTGAATTTTCCCTCGGCTGCCATTGTGTGTATGTCGGGATTCATGAGGGAATCGACAGGCAGGACGAGTGTTATATTTCCCGAGAGGAATCCTTCAAGATTTTCAGCCTTGATAAAATCCTGTCCGAAATTATTGAAGGTTATGAACGACTGTTTTACATCAACATCTGAAACCAGGAAGCTTCCCCTGCCGACAAATGATTTGTCGGGGTTCTGCACTACAAGTCCGTTGCCCGATACCTTCCCTTTCTGGGAATTCATAGAAAACGATCTGAAATTCATTATCCTGGGTCTGACGCTGAGATTTCCCGCTATGCCTCTTGCTTCGAACAGCTTGTAAGAAATGGTGTCGATCCTGAAGTCGACATCGAGGTTTACATCGTCAGGAAAAGTAACAGGAGCCAAGACCGGTTCTGCCTTTTCACCGGGTTCTTCATCCGGATCCATGAAGCGCTCGGGCCTGAAAGACGAGGCCGAGACTGTAGCCGTTCCACCCAGTATTACCGGATTTCCGGCAAGCCAGCCAGGGAAATTCGTGAATTTGCCTGACATCCTTATCTCCTGTCCGTTCAGTGACAGCCTGAAATCGTCAGTGCTTGTGGTGCCGTTTAAAAGGAAAGTACCTGCTGCATTCCTTATATCCACCTGGCGGTTCTTCAGCCTGAGGCTTACAGAATTGAAAACAGCTTTTGAATTCGATGCCAGATTGAATACGTCGGTGAACATGTACCTGCCCTTTTTTCCCGGCCTGCCCGAGAATTTAAGGTCAAGATCGATCGATCCGCCTGCTTCAGCGGCTTCGCTGAGATTCATGAATTCAACCAGTTCCGACGGCAAAAGTCTTCCCCTGAATACCAGTTCGGTAAAGGGATCCTTGAAATTTGTAAGTGAGAAAGAACCTGTGTAGTCGGAAGAACCGAGCCTTGAAGTGAAGTCTTTTATTTTGAAGGAACTGGTTTCGGGCCGGTTGCCGTTTGAGTAAGCTCCTTCGAAAGAAAGATTTCTGACACTGAGATCTGATTTACGGTTATCGATCAGGGCATTTCTTAGAGAAAAATTTATATCGTAGTGAGGATCCGTGGAGGAAGTCGGTTTCCCCTTTGTTATCCAGCTGAATTTAAGGATTCCCTCAGGATTATAAGCCGACAGGGCTTTGGTGTATTTTGAAGGAAGGAGGTATGGGATCCTTGAAATGTCGATATTGTCAGCCGTCACGGTAAGATCGATGTAGTTGTCAGCTGCCACGAAACCGGTGAGCACAAAATCCCAGTTTTCGATAAGCATCGTGCTCTTCCTGAAGAAGGTACCTTTCTCGTTCTGATTCAGGCCCACATTAATGTCAGCAACAAATTCAGGTTTGATCATGAAATCCTTCAGTTGGAAGAGCCTGAAAAAAATCTTCATATCTCCCTCAAAATCGATATTGCTTCCTCTGATCCTGCTCTTAAGCATACTGTCCTTGATAAGTCCCTCGAGATTGAGGTCGACTCTCCTGTCATTATAAACAAGGCTCACATCCTGGAGGCTTATCCTGTTCAGGTTCAGCCTGGCACTGTTTTGTGTTTCGCCGGGGGTCTTCCTTTCAGTGAATTCATAGTTGGTGCGGCCGGTGCTGTCTGTAAAAAGTGTCAGTTTTCCCGATCGCACGGTGATCTTTGTAAATGTGTAGTTTCCGCGGATCATGTCGATGGTACGGAGGTCGACAAATGCCGAATTTGCGGCAAGCAGGGTGTCGGTGTTCAGGCCCCTGAAAGCGGTAAGGTCAAAGCCGTGGGAGGAGAGGACAAGTACATTCTTAAGTTCTATGGTTGCTTTGGGGAATTTTTTGATCAGGGAGAGCCTGTAGGATTCTGTGGAGATCTTGGTTGCGAAATTGTTGTTCAGGGTGTTGAGGACAATACCGGCAACCTTGTTCTGTATCGCCAGTGATATGACGAACAAAAGGACCAGCAAAGAGCCGATAATTATTGATGTTGTCTTAAGTAACTTCGCCGCCAGTTTCATTTACCCGGATAAATCTCCTTCCCACGTAATGTTAACGGGAGGCAAAGTTATATTATTTGATCAAATAATAGTTTATTTCAGGAGGAAGCTCAGATCGTCTGCTTCGCCCAGTTCGATGGGCTCATGGCCTTTTTTGAAGATCCTTGCTTTCCTCGGGCCGATCAGCCTCATCTTCCCGTCCTCCACATGGAACATGGTGCCTTCGCGGAGTCCGGCGACCCACAGGTCAGGATTGACCTCGATGAACTCCTCAATCCTTTGTTCCCTTGTTTCACCCGCATGACCCTCGGGGTTGGCGTCGAGGTAATGAGGGTTAATCTGGAAAGGAATGAGGTTAAATGCCCTGAAGGATGACGGCCTTATCACCGGCATGTCGTTGGTTGTCCGGATGGTCGGGCAGGCAACGTTCGATCCTGCGCTCCAGCCTATGTAGGGAATTCCCGAAAGGACCTTTTCCCTTACCGGACCGACAAGCTTGTTGTCGCGGATCATCTTGATTAGCATCCAGGTGTTGCCGCCGCCAACCACTATGGCCTGAGCTTTCCTGACCGCTTCGGCAGGATCGGTGAAATGATGGATGGAGATCACGTCGTGTCCGGCTTCCCTGAATTTCTCCCTGACCTTCAGTTCATAATCGTCCCACGAGAATGTAACTGCGGCATAGGGAATGAAAAGTGTCTTAATATGCTTTTTACCGAGGAATTCCCCGATCATCGCCTGGGAGTATCCCAGGTAAGGTTCGCCGGGGTTTGTGGAGTTGCTGATAAGAAGAAGTTTCATGTTGAAGAAGGTTGCTGGTTAGTCGGTGTGCGGTACGCGGTACGCGGAAAGTCCAATACAAATTTAATATTTTTCATTAAGTATTTTCCGCGTATGGTTTTCAGGGTTATTCTGAATTTCGAGGAGGCTGAATTCATAATCTTTTATATTGAATACCAGGATTTTTCCTGAAAGTACATTTCCATAGCCTGTAATTATCTTTATTACCTCGTTAGCCATTATTGTACCGGTTATTCCGGGCAACACTCCCAGAAGACCGGTTTCGGCCGGCGACGGATCTCCG
>JAFGXK010000233.1 GCA_016936695.1 Bacteroidales bacterium
AAGGTCATTGTTGAATTTCCCAATCGCGAAAGAGCTCAAAGGTTTCTGGACTATATCGATGTGGCGTTCAGTGAGGAAGGAGACATGTTCAAAGCCCGCACCGTAATTGACGAAAAATTCAACTTTTCGGGATGGGGAGGCGGATCCAGGCGTTTCAGCATAGATTACACAGTTAATATGCCTTCACGGATCAACTTCAACCTGGTTAACAGATATGGAAATTCTGAGATTGAGAAAGTTGACGGGCTGGTAAAGATTGACATCAAATACGGGAACCTGCTGGTAGAAAGACTCACCCGCGGAAATGAGAAACCTGTCAGCACAATAAGCATAGCCTACGGAAAAGCTGAAATCGGATCGGCCGGTTGGATCGATCTTGTTGCACGTTATGTCGGAGACCTGACCATAGATGAGTGCCAGGCCCTGCTTCTCGACAGCAAGTACTCTAAGATCACCATTAACAAGACAAGTTCGGTTGTTGCCCAATGCAAATACGATAAACTAACTATCGACAATATCAACAATCTTGTGCTCGATGCAGGTTACACCGACATCAATATTGGCAAACTGTCGAAAAAACTCAAATTTGACGGTGGCTACGGATCAATTGCCGTTGAAAACATCCCGGCAGGATTTGAATCAATCGAGACCGATTCGCGGTATATCGGTGTCAGACTGGGTATTGAAAGCGGTGCAAATTATGAACTTGATGCCAGAACCTCCTATGGCGAACTGAGGTTTGATGAGGATAATTTCAGTCATCAGCGCAGGATAGTACAGAATAATTCCAGTGAAATTTCCGGAATTGTAGGCAGCGAAAGCTCTCCGCTCGCAAAAGTATACGTCCGGTCAAGCTATGGTTCAGTAAAGCTGTATTGAAAAGAATGGAAATTATGGACAGAAAAAAGGGACCTGTTCGGAGGTTCCTTTTTTTTTCCTCTGCCGCATACCGCATACCGCCTGCCGCACACCCTTACTGTTATAACAATGTTATAACGTCTAAAAATCCATCTCCACAACTGTAATTCCCGATCCTCCCATTTCAACATGTTCATCGCGGAATGATTTCACAACATTCATGGTCGACAGGTATTCCCTCACAAGCTGGCGCAGGATGCCGTTACCTTTTCCGTGGAGGATTCTGAGGTTCCTGTGCTGGATCATCGTGGCGGTGTCGAGGAAATCCCTTACCCGGTTCAGTGCTTCCTCCCCCCTTACACCACGGATGTCTATTTCGGGCTTGAAGTCAAGCTTCCTGTACCGCATGACCGGATCAGTTCCGGTAACTGATCGCTCTGTCCGGATACTCTTTCTGAATTCAGCCTTGCTAATTCTTTCAAGCTTATCGAGAGGTACGAGTATCTTCATGGTTCCTGTCTCGATCCGGGCCATCCCCTCCTCTATTCTGATGATCTCTCCGCAGGCCATGGTATCGGTCATTTTAACAGCATCGCCTTCTTTGAGGGGAACATCATTGCCGGCCTGTTCCTTCCTTACCGGTTCTTCTTCTCCCGATCTAAACTTTTTCGCTTTTCCTGCGAGCTGCACCATCTTATTCTCTGAAGGGATGAGCGGAGGCGTTGTTTCCTTTCCCAGTTCGTCCCTGAACTCCTCAAGTTTCTGTCGTGCCTCCCTGGTTTTCCCCTTTTCGGCCTGAGATTCGCGGATCTGGCGGATTGTATTTTCTATCATTCTGTTGGTTTCGCCCAGTAATGATCCGGCCTCAGTCCTGGCCTTTGAAATAATCTCTTTCCTCAGGTTTTTTGCACCTGCCATTTCTTCTTCATACTGGGCAATCAGTTCAGTGAGCCGCTTTTCGTGCTGGCGTATGTCCTGCCTCTTGTTTTCCCAGTATCTTTTGTCGCGCGCGATATCTTTCAGGTTCCTGTCAAAATCAACATTCTTCACCCCCGCCTTTTCCGAAGCTTTTTTAAGGATCTCCTCCGGGAGTCCTATCTTCCTTGCAATTTCAAAAGCGAAAGAACTGCCGGGTTTACCGATGCTCAGCTGAAAAAGGGGTTGCATCAGGTGATGATCGAATAGCATTGCGGCGTTTTCAATCCCCTCAGTAAGGCTGGCAAAGTGCTTCAGGTTTGTATAGTGAGTTGTTATAACCCCGTAGGCACCCGAATCGTTGAATTTGCCAAGGATGGCCTCGGCTATTGAACCTCCGATGACAGGTTCGGTTCCTGTTCCGAATTCATCGATAAGGATAAGTGATTTTCCCGAAGCATTCTTAACAAAATGCTTCATGCTTATCAGGTGGGAGCTGTAAGTGCTGAGGTCGTTTTCAATGCTCTGTTCATCGCCGATATCGATGAATATGTCATTGAAGATTCCCGATTCAGATCCCTCATCAACGGGTATGGTCAGACAGCACTGAATCATGTACTGAAGTAACCCGACAGTCTTCAGGCAGACTGATTTTCCTCCGGCATTAGGGCCGGAAATGAGGATAATCCTGTTTTTATCATCGAGTATGATATTCAAGGGAACCACTTTCCTTCCTGTGAGCTTACTGAAGGCAATATTCAGAAGCGGATGAATGGCATTCCTCCACGAGATGGCGGGACCATGCGATATAACCGGCATTATTGAACCGAGACGGTTCCCCAGAAGGGCCTTTGCCCTTATGAGGTCAATTTCGCCCAGGAAATCATTTGCCTGGATAAGATCGTCGATATAGGGTCTTATATCATCGGCAAAAGCGGTGAGAATCCTGACTATCTCCCTTCTCTCCTCGTAACCCAGTTCAATTATCTCATTATTTATTTCTACGATTTCGGCAGGCTCAATAAACACTGTCTTTCCCGATGCTGACTGATCGTGGATCAAACCCCTTATCTTCCTCTTGTCGTAAGTATTGACCGGTATCACACCCCTGCCATTGCGGACGGATGCAGCGGTATCAGCATCGACAATACCCTCGGACTGCGCCTGCTTCAGTATTGAAGAGAGCCGGCGGGAAGCCTGAAGGCCTTTCTGAATGATATCATTCCTGATCTCTTTTAGCCGGGGTGAAGCATTGTCGCGTATTCTTCCCTCCTTATCTATTATCTTATCTGCTGCATCAAGTACATACGGATAGAATTTTGCCTTGTTGCAGATGGCTTTAAGTGAAGGATAGTCCCTTTCTTCCTTCTTTTTGAAAAAGGCGATCACCTCCTTAACTGTTCCTACCGATCTTTTAAGATCGAAGACTTCAAAGACCTCAGGGAATGAGCCCTGAATTCTTATTTTGTTGAGCGAAACCGAGATGTTATAGTAATTTTCCGAAGGGAAATAGTCCTCAAACCTGAGTATCTTCTGGAATTCCGAGGTGGCCGACAGGTTAAAGCCAATAATATCGTGATCTGTTTCAAACTTTATCAGTTCAGCAAGCTCCCTGCCCATTTCACTTAGGCAGTATTCGGAGACAAGTTGCCTGATCCTGTCAAAACCGATCTTATTTTCAAAGTTTTCGGGGTAAATCATCTCAAATTATAAAGTCAAACACCGGAGGTCAAAATTAAGAAAAATAACGGGGTTCATGAAAACAGGCTTGTTCTCCCCAGGAAAAAACGCAAGCCTGATGCCCGGACGGATATGGTCTAACGTTAACTATTGTTAAAATGTGCCTCATACCGGCACTCTGTTTTTCTTTTTTCTACATTTGAGTTCACTAATAACCCTAACAACAACCAAATGCAAATCAAAAGACTTATCATCGGGGCATGGCTTCTTATGTTATTGCCAGTATCTATCTTGTCACAGACCGAAAAAGTCGATCTGACAATGATTTACAAGATCAAGCAGGAAGGAACCAGGAATTCTGCAATTGAAGACCTGGCTTTTGGTCTAACCGATCTTACCGGACCCAGGCTGACCGGATCGGGCGGCGGAGCCAGGGGAAATGAATGGACGAAAATGAAGATGGAGGAATTAGGTTTTCAGAATGTAAGGATAGAGGAAGCAGGGAATTTCAGCCGGGGAGGATGGGACAATCTTAAGACATATGCAGCAATGACTTCACCCTACTATGCGAATTTTGCCTGTAACCCGGTTGCGTGGACAGGGAGCACCCCGGGATTGGTGAAGTCGGAGGTTATTCTGCTTGATGCAAGGAGCGAAACAGATCTTGAAAAATACAAGGGCAAGATCGGAGGAAAGATAGTGCTGATGCCTTCAACCTCAGAGTACCAGGTAAGCTATGAACCGCTTGCAAGCAGGTATACTGAGGAGGAACTGGAGAAGCTTGCCATGGCGGATTCACGCCAGGGGCGAAGGGTGATCACGGGTGACTATGCTCAGTACATGGCCCAGAGGGCACTCAGGACCAAATTGATGGAGCTCATAAAGGCCGAAGGAGCTGCCGTGATACTCACCAGCTCGGGAACGTTTAATGTACCCCGCTCAAACGGAGCCAGTTATAAGGCAGGCGATCCGGAACCGGTGGCTGAACTGAACCTGCCGGTCGAAGCTCACGGAAGGATGGAAAGACTGATCAGGAAGAATGTTGCAGTTGAAATGGAAGTGGAGATTAACAACAGGTTTTTTGACAGTCCGAAGGTTTACAACGTAATCGGAGAGATTCCCGGAACCGACAAGCTGTTAAAAAATGAGGTGGTGCTTATCGGGGCCCATTTAGACTCGTGGCATGGAGGAACTGGTGCTGCCGACAATGCGTCGGGATGCATTGTGATGATGGAAGCACTAAGGATACTTAAGAATCTCGGAGTTTCACCCAGAAGGACCATCAGGGTTGCTCTCTGGGGCGGTGAAGAACAGGGGCTGTTCGGATCGCGCGGATATGCTGATAAATATCTTGCCGACATGCAGACAAGGGTTCATAAGCCTGATTATGATAAGTTTGCCGCCTATTTCAACATGGACAACGGAAGCGGAAAATACCGGGGTATTTACCTCCAGGGCAATGATATGGCCAGACCAATCTTTGAAGAATGGTTCAAACCGTTTGAGGACATGGGAGCCGCCACGATTACAATAAGAAATACCGGAGGAACTGATCATCAGACATTTGACGGATTAGGTCTTCCGGCATTTCAGTTTATTCAGGACGAAATCGAATATGGCCGCGGCTACCACACGGTAATGGATACCTGGGAAAGGCTTTCACTGGAAGATCTGCGTCATAATGCTATAATAACGGCATCCTTTGCATACAATGCCGCAATGAGGGATACACGTCTGCCATTGAAACCAGCAGTGGAAATAAGCGCCGTGCCGGCAAACAGAATGATTCCAGCCCCTTCAATGAATTAACACAATCGAGCTATGAAGTTCTTGATTCCTCCCATAATTTTTCTGCTTGCCGTAACCGCTTCATGCGGAGATAAACACAACGAACTGCTGGTTGAAGCCGAGTCGTTCAGGGAAAAGGGAGGCTGGCTTGTCGATCCGCAGTTTACTGAGCAGATGGGATCACCCTATCTTCTTGCTCACGGACTGGGAAATCCGGTGGAGGATGCGTCCACCAGCATTACCATTCCGGCAACGGGAAAATACCATATCTGGGTGAGGACAAAGAACTGGGCTGCAGGAGACTGGGAGGCCCCGGGGAGATTTAAACTTGCCGTCAATGGCAATGAGATTGAAAGCATTCTTGGAACAGGCGATGAAACATGGTACTGGCAGTATGCCGGAAAAATCCCGATCAAGGGTCCTGCGGTAAAGATTGAACTGAAGGACCTTACTGGATTTGAGGGCAGATGTGATGCAATTTACCTTAGCACTAAAAAAACGGAGCCTCCGGCAGGCAAGGATGAACTGTCATCATGGAGAAAAAAGCTTCACGGAGAAGCCGAAATTCCTGAAAAATCAGCTGAGTTTGATCTAGTCATTGCAGGCGGAGGAATTGCCGGTTGTGCGGCGGCAATTGCAGCCGCGGAACAGGGACTGCAGGTTGCAATCGTTCACGACAGGCCGGTTCTGGGGGGTAATGCGAGCAGCGAGATAAGAGTACATACCGAGGGAATAACCTGGAAATCGGACAGGATAATCAGCATGCTGAACACTGTCTGGTGGCCCAACGGATCACCTGAAGCTGCAAAAGACGACACGAAGAGGCATACAAACATGGCCAGATACGACAACATTAAGATTTTCCTTAACTGGCGTGCATACACAGCGAACACCACCGACGGAATTATCACCTCAATCGATGCAAGGCAGACCGCCACGGGAGAGAGGATGCGCTTCTCTGCCCCGCTTTTCTCCGATTGCACAGGCGATGGCTGGATTGGTTACTGGGCAGGCGCCGGATACATGTACGGAAGGGAGGATTCGGCAACCTATAACGAAAACTGGGCAGAACACGGTGAACTATGGAGCCCCGCCGAAGCTGACAACAAGGTTATGGGATCATCAGTACTCTGGAGGACCTATGATGCAGGAATTCCGGTGTCCTTCCCGGATGTTCCCTGGGCAATGGATGTTGCAGGTGATTACTCAGCCACAACAGGCACGTGGAAATGGGAGTTCTCGCGGAATGATCTTCATCAGATAGAAGATGCCGAATATATTCGCGACCACATGCTTAAGGCTATTTACGGATCGTTCAGCAATGCGAAGAAGAAAGCTGAAAACGTAAATCTGGGACTGGAATGGGTTGGATACCTCGTCGGTAAAAGAGAATCGAGACGGCTAAAGGGCGATTACATATATACTTTCAACGATGAAAAGAACATGACCGAATTCCCTGATGCAGTGGCTATGGAAACACGAACCGTCGATGTCCACTATCAGCAGATCGAAGCTGACAGCACTAAACCGGATTTTCTTTCGGAAGCCCTTTATTATAAGGTGGATCACTATTTTATACCGTACAGGTCGCTTTATTCAGAAAATATAGGCAACCTTTTCATGGCAGGAAGATGCTTCAGCTGTTCGCATGTGGGGCTTGGCGGGCCGAGGGTGATGCATACCACAGGCCAGATGGGAGTTGCGGTGGGTTATGCTGCTTCATTATGTAAAAAGTACAACACCAGTCCCCGGGGGATTTATGAGAACCATATCGATGAGCTAAGGGAGCTTATTTATTAACCACACCCTTCATCGAAAGCTGGATCCGCTTTCTTTCAATATCGACATCGAGTACCTTTACCATTACATGCTGATGAAGCTTTACAATCTTTGACGGATCGGAAACGTAAGTGTTACTCATGTTTGATATATGAACCAGTCCGTCCTGCTTGATCCCGATATCGACAAATGCACCGAATTTTGTAACATTTGTTACAATTCCCGGGACAATCATTCCCGGAGTAAGATCCTCCATTGAATGGATATCTGCAAAGCTGAACTCCTTTATTTTAGATCGGGGATCCCTTCCTGGCTTTGACAACTCCTGTAGTATATCCTTTAAAGTGGGCAATCCGACTGAAGGTGTAATATAATTTTCCAGTTTGATTTCCTTACGCTTGCTTTCGTTTGTTATAAGTTCCATTACATCACAGCGGAGATCCTTCGCCATCTTCTCAACAACATTGTAACTCTCAGGATGAACAGCACTAGAATCGAGAGGATAAGCTGCATTTCTAATCCTCAGAAAGCCGGCGCTCTGCTCAAATGCCTTTGCTCCCATCCTTTTGACCTTCATTAACTCTGACCTGGATCTGAACGGGCCGTTCTCAGCACGGTAATCGACAATATTCTGCGCCAGTTGGGGACCAAGTCCCGATACATATGTAAGAAGATGCTTGCTTGCAGTATTCACCTCCACTCCCACTCCGTTGACACAACTCATAACAACTTCATCGAGCGAGTTCTGAAGTTTCTGCTGGTCCACATCATGCTGGTACTGTCCCACACCAATCGATTTGGGATCGATCTTTACAAGCTCTGCAAGCGGATCCATCAGCCTTCTCCCTATTGAAACCGATCCCCTTACAGTAACATCATAGTCGGGAAATTCATCGCGTGCAACCTTTGATGCCGAGTAAATTGATGCTCCGGCTTCACTGACAACAAACACCTGGATATCCTTTTCAAATTTGACCCATTTGATAAAATCCTCCGTTTCGCGGCTTGCAGTGCCATTTCCGATTGCTATTGCCTCAATTTTATATGCATTGACAAGAGTAAGTATTTTCTTGATCGAAAGAGCAGTTTCATTTTGAGGAGGATGGGGGTATATTGTCTCATTATGAAGAAGGTTTCCCTGTCTGTCGAGACAAACCACCTTACATCCGGTCCTGAATCCCGGATCAATTGCCAGTACATTTTTTTCGCCGAGAGGCGGTGCCAGAAGAAGCTGTTTAAGATTATCGGCAAACACCAGAATAGCCTCCTCATCAGCCTTTTCCTTTGAAATATTTCTGAATTCTGTTTCCATCGATGAGGACAACAGTCTCTTCCAGCTATCCTTTACCGCTTCTCCAACCAGGGATGATGATTCGTTCGCACCCTTAATGAAAATTGAATTCATTATATCAAGTGCATTTTTTTCATCAGGTTCGATTGCCAGGCGGAGTAATCCCTCATCTTCTCCCCTTCTCATAGCCATGAGCCTGTGTGAAGGACATTTTCTCAATGGTTCGGACCAGTCGTAATAATCGCTGAATTTTATTCCTTCCGCTTCCTTCCCTTTTACTACTTTTGAAAATATAACTGCTTCCCTTTCAAAGAGTCGTCTGAGCTGTCTTCTTGCTTTCTCATCTTCGCTGATCCATTCGGCAATAATATCACAGGCTCCGGTAATTGCGTCATCGACAGTTTTTACATCGTCATTCAGGAACTCTTCGGCTTTATTTCGGGGGTCACGTTCTTTTTGCTCCATGATGACCAGGGCCAGGGGCTCCAGTCCCTTTTCACGTGCGATTGTCGCTCTAGTACGCCGTTTAGGCCTGTACGGCAGGTAGATATCCTCCAGCTCCGTCATTGTTAGGGCTGCATCGATCTTTGCACGAAGTTCGGGAGTCATCTTTTCCTGTTCCTCAATCGACTTTATTATGCTTTCACGCCTGGCATCAAGATCCCTTAGTCGTCCGTATTCTTCCTTTATGTGCAGCAACTGAACCTCATCCAGGCTGCCTGTCATCTCTTTCCTGTAACGGCTTATGAATGGTATGGTAGCCCCGTCGTCCATAAGACGGATCGTATTCTCAACCTGCCATTCGTGCAGGCCAAGTTTTGAGGCAATCAACTTGATATTCTTGTTCACTTCCATTTTCAAATTCTCAAATTTTCAAATTCCTCACTCCACATACAGCACCAGTCCCTTCAGGTACTCACTCTCCGGATGATAGATATTAACCGGATGATCAGGGGGCTGGCTCATCTGATGGAGTATCCTCACAGACCGCCCTGTGTTTGCCGCAGCTGCGAAGACCGATTTCCTGAAGTTTTCCCTGTTGACAACCTGTGAACAGGAGAAAGTGAAAATGACACCTCCGGGCCTTATCATTTCAATGGCTTTCAT